>CAMDRI010000005.1 GCA_945906725.1 Candidatus Kuenenia stuttgartensis
CCGTCGGTCGTGCATGTGGACAACGTCGCGCGACAATTGGATTTGAGCAACCACAATGTGCTCGAATGGCGACAAGGTTCCGGCAGTGGATTTGTTTGGGACAGCGACGGCCATGTGGTCACGAATTTTCATGTCATCCAGGGCGCGAATGGTGCCTGGGTGACGCTGGCTGACAACACTCGACTGGAAGCGAAGCTCGTTGGCTACGACGAATCGAAAGACGTCGCTGTGCTGAAAGTGGACGGTGCGACGGACAAACTCAAACCGATTCCGTTGGGGACGTCATTCGATTTGCAGGTCGGGCAAAAGGTATTTGCGATCGGCAGCCCGTTTGAGTTGGACCAGACACTCACGACCGGCATCATCGGCGGTTTGGGGCGTGAGATCGAATCCGTGTCGGGTCGCCCGATTCAAGGCGTGATTCAAACGGACGCGGCGATCAACCCCGGTAACTCGGGAGGGCCGCTGCTCGACAGTGCCGGGCGTCTGATCGGCATCACGACGGCCATCAAGAGTCCGTCTGGTGGCTCGGTGGGGATCGGCTTCGCGGTCCCGGTCGACACGGTTCAGCGTGTCGTGCCGCAACTGATCAGCACCGGGACGGTCAAACGTTCGGGCTTGGGAATTCAGACGCTGGACGATCGTATTACCTCTCGCCAACAACTGCGTGGAGTCGTGATTGATCAAGTTTTTTCAAACAGTGCCGCTGAAAAAGCCGGCCTGCGAGGCATTGATCGCGAAAAGAAGGTGCTGGGTGACATCATCCTCGAAATTGATGGCCACGAAGTGCGGACTCAAAACGACTTGTACCGCTCGCTGGACCTGCACGACGTGGGGGAAACCGTCCGCATCACGGTTTTGCGTGGTGAGAAAACCCTGGAAGTGACCGTGACGTTACAAGCGGTTCCGACCGTGGCTCCTTGAGCTGTCTTTCGTGGGTCTTTGCAAGCCTGATGGAATCTCGGTTTCTCGGCTGATACCATGCGGTCAAGTTGACAAATTCCACCAGTAGGTTCCCATGAATCAAAAAAAGCCCGGCCCGATGTACACGACACCGCCGCGAAAAGTCTGCCCGGTTTGTGGCCAAGTTTCGTATTCGATCGCTGGAGTGCATCCGCAATGTGCTGAGGCGCAAGCCGACGAAAAGCGGATGAAAAAACTGAAGGCCAAAAAGCCGGACAAAACGGTGACGCTGGACGCAACCCCGTCCGCGTGGCGAAAGCCCTGTCCGAAGTGCGGCACTCAGGTGCATGTCCGCAAAGCCCAGTGCGACTGCGGCCACAAATTCGTCGTGCAACGGACGAAGTCGGGCGTCGGCGACGACGACTAATTGCCCGACATCATCGCACGGATTTTGAGCAGCGATGCGGCTCAGCAGTCGCCAAGTTTTGAACCGGGGTTTTTTCTCCGAATTCAGACTCTTCGCAAAGACGTGGATTTCCACGAGTGAAAACCGCGCATCCCCTGGCCTGAAACCAGCACCGAGCCTGCTCGGATCGGTTTTTGGCACGCGGCTTGTAGTAAGACTGCGACACCTGAAGAGTCGGGATTCTTGAACGCCGCGAGGGCCGGGGAGTCGGCCAATGATTGCGGCTTGCGCTCCAACGAGTCTCCGATCCGAACGATGGTCGTGCGCTGGTTCGAACATCGTCGAAACCGGGTTGGGAACTTGCCACATGTCGTCAACGGAATTGCCGCGCGCGGCCCATGCCTCGACATTGGGAAGCGCGTTGCCGCTCGAATCGGAATTGTCCACTAGTGCTGATCTTGCCCAGGCCATTGAGCGAACCAATCGCGCGAAAGTCTTGTGGCTCTCCTTCACCGGCTTCACTCTGAGCTTCGCCGCGTGGCTGATGTTTGGAGTGCTCGGCATTCCGATTCAGAAGGAATTTCAGTTCAACGATGTGTCGCTGGCGTGGTTATCGGCGATTGCCATTCTGAACGGAGCGATCTGGCGTTTGCCGTTCGGAATGCTCGCCGACCGATTGGGTGGCAAGCGGACATTCATCGGATTGCTGCTCTTTTCCAGTGTCAGTTCGTTTCTGGTCGCGACTTCTCAGAACTACGGCCAATTGATGTTCTTTGCGTTTCTGGTCGGCTTGGGGGGCAATTCGTTCTCCGTCGGATCAGCCTGGAATGCAGCCTGGTTTCCACCGAAGCAGCAAGGCTTCGCAATGGGCTTGTTCGGAGCGGGAAACGTTGGAGCCTCGGTCACGAAACTGATTGGCCCGGTACTCATTGCCCTTGTGCCTGCAGCCGGAGTGTTGGGTGGTTGGATTCCTGGTGGCTGGCGCTTCGTGCCGTTTCTCTATGGCGGATTGCTGTTGCTGATGGCGATCGCCGTGGCGGTGATTGCTCCGGCGACCGACAAAAAGCCCGGGGCGGGGCGATCGCTCAAAGCGATGTTGGTGCCGCTCAAAGACATTCGCGTGTGGCGATTCAGCTTGTACTACACAGTAGTCTTCGGAGCGTATGTGGCGATGTCGGCTTGGCTGCCGAAGTATCTTGTCAGCGTTTACAACTTGCCGTTGGCGACGGCGGCGCTGCTGACGACTCCGTTCATCTTCGCGTCAAGTTTGCTACGTCCGTTCGGCGGCTGGTTGTCAGATCGGTTTGGTCCAAGGAAAGTGACCTACGGAGTCTTTATCGTCGGCGCGATGATGTCGCTGCTGCTGTTCATGCCGATGGACGTGACCGCATTCACAATCTGCGTGACCGTCTTGGGGATCACGCAAGGTTTCGGCAAAGCTTCGACCATCAAGTATGTGCCGGAGTACTACCCGAAAGACGTAGGAGTGGTCGTCGGCCTCGTCGGCTCGCTGGCGGCGCTGGGTGGTTTCGCGATGCCACCACTGTTCGCTTACCTCAAAGAGTGGACCGGGCAGCCGCAGTCGATGTTCTGGGTTGTGTTTGGTCTCACGGTGATCAGTTTGGCCTGGCTGCACTATGTGGTGCTCCGCATTCGTCGGGATGAACAGCCAACGATCTGACCGCCTGCATGCCTGGAACCTTGCTCCCGCTGCCCCGACTTTCAGCGGGTGATGACCGAATTGGCGATCGCTTAGCAAGTTTGGAAAAACGGAGGGTTCGCTGACATGACAAAGAATCTGCGGGAAATCGGCGACTTCGTCACCCGTCAAAATTCTCGGACGGCAGTTGGGTACGCACGTTGCTTGGTACGTCTTGTCCGTGGCCCTGAGTTTGCTCTTCTGACAATCACGATCTCCGAATGACAGCCGATCATTTGGAAGATCACTCATCAGGGAGGGGCATGGAATTGGACTTTTCTCCCGAGATCAGTGGCGACATGAAAACAACGAACCACGAGACCACTTCCGAAGATTCGGCTCCCATGCTGGCGCAGAAGACTGTCGTGGTCATCGGCAACGGCATGGTCGGTCAACGCTTTTGCGAAAAGCTGGTCGAGTTCGATAAGGCCCAGCAATTCCGCATCGTGACTTTCTGCGAGGAACCGCGCGCGGCTTATGACCGTGTCGGTTTGACGAGTTTCTTTGCTCACCGAGACGCCGAAAAGCTGATGATCGCGCGGATGGATTGGTATCGCGATCACGGCATCGAGATTCATCTCGGTGACCGCGCGTGCTCGATGGATTGCGAACAGAAGATCATCCGCTCGCAAAAAGGGGTCGAGATCAAGTACGACTTCGCGGTCATGGCGACGGGGTCGTACCCGTTCGTGCCGCCGGTGCCGGGCTTTAATAAGCAAGGCGTGTTTGTCTATCGCACGATCGAAGACCTCAACCAGATCATCGAGTACTCCAAGAAGTCGAAGCGCTGCGCGGTCATTGGTGGCGGATTGCTCGGCCTGGAAGCGGCGAAGGCCGCGTTTGATCTGGGGCTGGAAACGCACGTCGTCGAGTTTGCTCCGCGACTGATGCCCCGGCAGATCGATGACGCCGGCTCGCGCACGCTGGTGAAGAAGATCGAGTCGCTGGGCGTGACGGTGCATCTCAACAAATCCACGAAAGAGGTGCATGGCAACGGCGTCGTCGAACGCATGGAGTTTAACGACGGCTCGACGCTCGACGTCCAGATGATCATCGTCTCGGCCGGCATCCGCCCGCGAGATGACCTCGCCAAGGAAATCGGTATCGACGTTGGCCAACGCGGCGGCATCGCCGTTAATGATCAGATGCAAACCTCCAATCCGACAATCTTCGCGATTGGCGAATGCGCTCTGCATCGCGGAATGATTTATGGACTTGTCGCCCCCGGCTACGAGATGGCCGAACTGGTGGCCGCGAACTTGACCGGCGACGAACGACATTTCACGGGGACCGACCTCTCGACGAAGCTCAAGCTGATGGGCTGCGATGTCGCGTCGTTCGGTGACTATGAAGCTCCGCCCGAGCGGGCTGTGCCGCTGACTTTCGATGACACGTTTGGCGGCGTCTACAAAAAGTTGCTGTTCAGTTTGGATGGCACGAAATTGCTCGGCGGCATCCTGGTCGGCGACGCGAGCGAATACGGAACCTTCTCGATTCTGGCGAAGGGAACGCAGCCTCTGCCGTGCAAGCCACATGAATTGCTCGTCGGCAAGACCGGCGGTACGGCGCTGGGTGGTGTCGATGCGATGCCGGACGAGGCACAAATTTGCTCGTGCAACAACGTCAGCAAAGGGGCGATCTGTCACGCGATTCGCGAAGGGAGTCTGGATTCGGTCGGTGCGGTGAAAGGCTGCACGCGAGCCGGCACCGGCTGCGGCGGTTGTATGCCGCTCGTCACCGACCTGTTCAACGCCGAACTCAAGAAGGCCGGCAAGGTCGTCGTCAATCACTTGTGCGAACATTTTTCGTTGTCACGCACTGAGCTGTTCGCAGTCGTGAAGGTCAAGGAGTTGAAATCGTTTGATGCGGTCATTCAGCAATGCGGTCGCGGCAACGGCTGTGAAATCTGCAAGCCGGCGGTGACGTCGATTCTCGCCAGCTTGTGGAACGAAAACATCATGGCGGGCGATCACGCGACGTTGCAGGACACGAACGATCGCTTCCTGGCGAACATGCAGCGCGGCGGACTGTACTCGGTCATTCCTCGCGTACCCGGCGGTGAGATCACGCCCGACAAGATGATCGCCATCGCCGAGGTCGCGAAGGATTACAAGCTCTACACAAAGATCACCGGCGGACAACGGATCGACTTGTTCGGTGCTCAGGTCCAAGACCTGCCGGACATCTGGGAACGCTTGGGAGCCGCGGGCCTCGAAAGTGGACACGCCTACGGCAAGGCGCTGCGAACCGTGAAGAGTTGCGTCGGCACAACGTGGTGCCGATTCGGCGTGCAGGATTCTGTCGGTTTCGCGGTGCGGATTGAAAACCGATACAAGGGCGTGCGAGCACCTCACAAAGTGAAGATGGCGGTCAGCGGCTGCGTGCGTGAATGCGCCGAGGCTCAGGGAAAAGACGTGGGCTTAGTCGCGACCGAGAAGGGCTACAACATCTACGTCTGCGGCAACGGTGGAGCGAAGCCGCGACACGCCGACTTGCTCATCGGCGACATCGACGAAGAGACGGCGATCAAATACATCGACCGCTTCTTCATGTACTACATCATGACCGGCGATCGTCTGACGCGCACGTCGGTCTGGTGCGAGAAGCTCGAAGGAGGTATCGACCACATCCGCGACGTCGTCGTGAATGACAAACTGGGGATCGCCGCCGAACTCGAAGCGATGATGCAGCGGCTAGTAGACACCTACGAATGCGAATGGGCCGCCGTCGTCAAAGATCCCGCGAAACGCAAACGCTTCACCCAGTTCGTCAACACGGACGAAACGGAGTCGTGCATCGAGATCGTCCCAGAACGCGGACAAGCTCGGCCGGACTTCTGGCCGAACGAGTTCGTCTCGCTGGAACAATTCCGCGCGATGGACTCCCCACTTCCCACTCCCCACGCCCCGCTCCTCACTTGGACCTCAGTCGGCAAAGTCTGGGACTTTCCGAAGGACGGCGGCGCGACGATCAAATACGGAGCGGTGCAGATCGCGGTCTTCAACTTCGCGTCGCGCGGCGAGTGGTACGCGACTCAGAACATGTGCCCGCACAAGAAGGCATTCGTGCTCGGCCGAGGCATCCTCGGCGACGCGGCCGGGACTCCAAAAATTGCTTGCCCGCTGCACAAGAAAACGTTCTCACTGCAAACCGGTGAGTCGCTGCAAGGGGAGGAATACAGCATCCGCACGTTCTCGGTGCGTGTCGACGGCGACGACGTGTTGCTCGAACTTCCGGCGACCGAGATGCTCGACGCCGACTTGGCGACGGAGATCGGCTGCCGCTTGGCGACGCCGTGTCAGACAAGCTGCTCGTCGGAGCAGACAGCCGCTCAACCTCGCGAACTGTTGGAAGTGTAGGTCGAGCGATGAGTGCAATCATCGAGGAATCTCGGCGAGCGGAGGGCGTTAGCCCCCCGGATGGTGGATCGCCGGATGACGCTCGGTCAACCGAGGGACTAACGCCCTCCGCTCGCCAGATGCCTGTCGTCAGCGGCGATTCGCTGCTCGCGCGATTGCTGGCCGATCAGCAGCAGCTCACCGCTGTCGAAGAGTTCGCCCGACAGTATGACGGCGATGAACTGCCCGCGCAGTCGCGGTTTTACAAGTCGCTGATTCCGGCGAGTCTTCCCGGTCCCGGTCAGCAGTATGCCTTCGAGGTCGATCTCGACCGCTGCTCCGGTTGTAAGGCGTGCGTGACGGCGTGCCATTCGTTGAACGGACTCGACCACAACGAGACGTGGCGCGATGTCGGCATGTTGATCGGCGGGACGACGGAGTTGCCGGTTTTGCAGCACGTCACGACCGCGTGTCATCACTGCCTCGAACCAGGCTGCATGTCCGCGTGCCCGGTCGATGCCTACGAGAAGGACCCGATCACCGGGATCGTGAAGCATCTCGACGATCAGTGCTTCGGCTGTCAGTACTGCACGCTGGCCTGTCCGTACGACGTGCCGAAGTATCACAGCGGTCTCGGCATCGTCCGCAAGTGCGACATGTGCTCGGATCGGCTGGCTCACGGCGAGGCTCCCGCGTGCGTGCAGGCGTGCCCGCACGAGGCGATTGCGATTCGGATCGTCAGCCGAGCTCAAGTCGTCGAGGACTGCGAAGCGAATACGTTTCTGCCAGCCGCTCCCGAACCGCAGATCACGTTGCCGACGACGTCGTACAAGTCGAAGAAAGTTTTCCCACGCAACTTGTTGCCGGTCGATTTTCATTCGGTGAGTGCTCAGCATCCGCACTGGCCGCTGATCGTGATGCTGGTGCTGACGCAGTTGTCGGTTGGTGCGTTTCTGGTCGGCCTGGGTCTCGAACGTTTGCTCTCTGACGAGCTGATCGCGGCGATTCGCCCGCTGCATTCGCTGAACGCGCTGGCGTTCGGGCTGCTCGCGCTGGGGGCGAGCACTCTGCATCTCGGCCGCCCGCAGTACGCTTGGCGAGCGGTCATCGGCCTGCGGCATTCGTGGCTGTCGCGCGAGATCGTGGTGTTCGGCGCGTTCGCCGGAGCGGCCGTGCTGTACGCGGTCGGCAACTGGTTCGGCTTTGAGTCCCTCGGCCTCGGCCCGTTCGTGCATGACGCCGTCGGCTGGTCCGTCGGAGCGTTTGGACTCGTCGGCGTGTTCTGTTCGGTGATGATTTACGCCTTCACGCAGCGGGCTTTTTGGAGCTTCCCGTTGACGGCGACACGATTCGCGCTGACGACTGCGTTGCTCGGCATCGCGACGACGTGGGTGACGCTTTTGGCTCTGGCGGTCATCAACAACGGCCCGGTCACGCGACTGCTGGTGCGTCGCGGCGATCTCGTTTGCGAAGGGCTAATGATCGTCACTTCGCTGAAGCTGGCATTCGAGGCGATGGTCTTCCGGCATCTGCTCCGCAAACAAACGACGCCGCTGAAGCGTTCGGCGTTGCTGATGACCGGCCCGCTAGCTCGCTGGACCCAAGCTCGCTTCGCCTGCGGAGTGCTTGGCGGAATTCTGCTGCCGATGGTCCTACGCAGCCTGATCGGCGACGTGGCACCGTCCTCGCCAGCGATGCTGATCGCCACCGCCGTGATGGTCAACATCTGCCTGATCGGAGAACTTTTGGAACGCTACCTCTTCTTCGCCGCTGTCGCATCACCTCGAATGCCAGGGAGTCTGCGTCCGTAACTTTGGAGTGCGGCGGCCCGACGCCGCTCTCCCACTTTTTTCCATTATTGTCCCACCAGGCGATGACCACTTTTCAGATTTCGGAACCCGATGATGACCGCCAAATCACCCGAACAGGACGCGGAAAAGAGAAATAAAAATTGGCAAAGCGGCGTCGGGCCGCCGCACTCCAAATGGCTGCGTGCCTTCGATGGGCCGCTGACTCGCGACTTGCTGTTGTCGCCAGGTGGGTTTGGGCTGGGACAAGTCCCCGCGAAGTCGCAACCGGATGCGGTGACGACGTCGGTCTGCGGGTACTGTTCGACAGGATGCAGTCTCAACCTGCACTTAAAGGAGGGCGAGGCGATCTCGCTGTCGCCGAACACGAATTACCCGGTGAACCTCGGCATGGCCTGTCCGAAAGGTTGGGAGGCGCTGACGGTCCTCGATGCGCCCGATCGAGCGACGACTCCGCTGCTGCGTGATGCCAGCGACAAGCTCAAGCCGGTCGATTGGAGCACGGCGCTTCAGACGTTCGTCACGCGGATGCAGGGGATTCAATCGCGACACGGCGACGATTCGATCGCCTTTATCAGCACCGGCCAGATGGCGACCGAGGAGATGGCGTTCCTTGGAGCGCTCGCGAAGTTCGGCATGGGGATGAAGCACGGCGATGGCAACACGCGGCAGTGCATGGCGACCTCCGTCGTCGCTTACAAGCAGTCGTTCGGCTTCGACGCTCCACCATACACATACGGCGACTTCGAGGAGTCCGACACGATCGTGCTGGTCGGCAGCAATCTGTGTCTCGCACACCCGATCATGTGGGAGCGAGTGATGCGGAACAAACACAAGCCGGAGATCATCGTCGTCGATCCTCGCTGCACCGAAACCGCGATGGCCGCGACGCTGCACCTGCCGCTGGCTCCGAAGTCCGACATGGATTTATTCTACGGCGTGGCTCGCATTCTGATCGAGCGGAGCTGGATTGACCGCGAGTTCATCGACGCGCACACGAACGACTTTGATTCCTTCGCCGAGTTCGTCCAGCCATTCACGCTCGACCGAGTCGTCGCCGCGACCGGCTTGTCGGCCGAGACGATCGAACGTTTCGCGACGTTGATTCACGAAGGGAAACGTGTCTCGTTCTGGTGGACGATGGGAGTCAATCAGAGCTATCAGGGAGTCCGAACGGCACAGAGCCTCATCAACCTCGCGCTGATGACGGGCAATATCGGCAAACCGGGGACGGGAGCGAACTCGATCACCGGCCAGTGCAACGCGATGGGCTCGCGGCTGTTTTCCAACACGACCGGACTGCTCGGCGGCCACGACTTCGCAAACGCCGAACACCGCGCGAAGGTCGCCGAAATCCTGAACATCGACGAGGCTCGCATCCCGCGCGAGTCGTCGTTGGCGTATCACGAAATCCTCGAAGGAGTGCTGAAGGGCAAGATTCACGGTCTATGGGTCATTTGCACCAATCCGGCACATTCTTGGATCAATCAGCGACTGTGTCACGACATTTTGGATCGCTTGGATTTCCTCGTGGTGCAAGACATGTATCACTCGACCGAGACGGCGCAGCGAGCACATCTCGTGCTTCCGGCCGCTGGCTGGGGCGAAAAAGATGGCACGTTCATCAACAGCGAACGCCGATTCGGAATCTTGAAAAAAGTACGGCGACCGCCGGGACAAGCTCTGTCCGACTTCTCGATCTTTCGATTGATCGCTGACGCCTGGGGCTGCGGACAAATGTTTGACCGTTGGGATTCTCCGGAAGCGGTGTTTCAGATTCTGAAACAGCTATCCGCCGGACAACCCTGCGACATCACCGGGATCGAAGACTACCGGATGATCGAGGAGAGCGGCGGAATTCAATGGCCGCTTGTGAGGGGCGAGGGATCAGTGGCAAGAGGTGAGAAGGAACGTCGACTTTTTTGCGACGGTCGCTTCTATCATCCCGACGGTCGCGCGACATTTCTGTTTGAAGCTCCGCGGCCGATGCCAGAGCCGGCGTCGGCAAAGTATCCGTTCGTGTTGCTGACGGGACGCGGAACGGCGTCGCAGTGGCATACGCAGACGCGGACCTCGAAGTCAGAAGTCTTGCGGAAGCTGTATCCGCAACTGCTGTACGTCGAGATCAATCCGAACGACGCCCGGTCGCTCGGCATCGCCCCGAATGAAATTGTCTCGGTGGAGTCGCAACGTGGGCGAGTCACCGCGCAGGCGTTTCTGACTCCGAGCGTCCTCGTCGGTCAGGTGTTCGTGCCGATGCACGAGTCGAATGCGAACCAACTCACCGACGCGGTGTTCGATCCGTACTCAAAGCAGCCGAGCTACAAATCTTGTGCGGTGAGGGTGACTCGTATCGGAGCGTAAGACCTTCGGAAGTTGGGCACTCTTGCCCGACCACTGGCGTTCTCAACCACAAGGACGGGCAAGAGTACCCATCCTACAAAACAAGAAACCGGCCGAAATTTCATTTCGGCCGGTTCGATGTCAGTCAGGTCGAATCCGATTTTCCGGACAATTAGTCCTGGTAATCCACTTCGATGTAGCCTTTTTTGCCACGGATATCTACGGCGTACTTGCCGAAGTCGTAGCGGACGTTCTTGCCATCCTTGCTGCACTTGATGGTCGGCGGGCAGCAGCTGCATTCTGGCACACAAATCTGCACCTTGACGCACGGAGGCTTGCAGCACGGATTGCACGGATCCGGCTTCCAGCAGGGGTCACGGACTTCGACGATCATTGGCTTCGCGCACGGAGCCATCTCGTCCTTGTCCACATACTTGACGCAGTGAAACAGCTCAACCGGGGCACCTGCGGCCATCGGTTCCGGCATCGGGGCCGGAGGTTGTGCATCGCTCACCGCCGCTGACATCGCCAGGACGCCAGCCACCATCAGACTCAACAGATTCTTCATTCTCTCGCTCCTTATTTTGTTCATTGGACACCCGAGTTCCGGCTAACGGTACTGCAACATCAGCCACTGAAACATACCTCACCTACCCCGGTATGAGTCGCCCAGCAGCCATTTTTTGTTCGGCACTTTGCGGGCTATCACGAGCTTGCCGGTTTCGCCGGTGAGGACGATACAAATGATAGAGGACATCGTCGTTCCTTCACAAGCAAGTCTCCGGAAAAGTTTTCCCAACTCCCCCACTCTCACGCGGAGTCGCTCGACTGCTTCCGATGCAACCGGAGCCGGGAAATTTCGCAACACATGGAAGAATCAAGCGATGAGGCAAGTCCAAGAAGTTCGTCTGAACGCGGCCGACGGAATGGTGATAGTTGGCGGATGAGTCGCAACTAGTTACTCTACACAGACTATGAGCAAGAAACCTCAACTAGACCAACCTGCTGACGACTGGGCAGGTTTGGCTCAGAATCTTTTTGGCATCAATTTGGACAAAGCCACCGGCGACGATGACCTGCTGGACGAGGATATGTTCAAGGTCGAGCTATCCAAGCCGTCCGAACCGCCGGTTTCGATTCCTCAGTCCGAAGTTGAGTTTGCACCTGCAGCGGTGTGTGAAGCGGTCCTGCCGACACCCAATTCGTCCCCGGTTGTGGCCACGAAACCGCCGATCAAGGCGGTCCCCAAACGAGTTGTCAAACCGACTGCCAGCAGCGACGACTCGTTCGGGTTCGGCATTGTCGAAGAGGTTGAAGTCGCTCGCACTTCGGCTGCCGAGTGCTCAACCGCCGAAGCCAGTTTTCTCTCGGATGACGATGGTTCGACCTTGCCCGATGACTACGAGGCTGAAGGGCTGACCTTGCCTGCAGACTATGACGATGGGCTAACTCTGGCTCCGGAAGGCATCGCGGCCAGTGTCGATGTCACAGACAGCGAGGAGGACGAGGAAAGCGATACCGAAGTCCTCTTGCCTGGACGCGTTGATGCGGCCGGAGAGAATCGAACTGAGCCTCGCCGCAGCAGGCAACCTCGCCGCACGCGAGAAGATGCCTATTGGGACATGCTTGAGAATTGGGAATGGGAAGAAATTCCAGACACGGATTCGCCACGCACCGGAGGTGAACGGCCTCGATCACAGCGCGACGACCGAGGAGATCGTGGTGGACGCAGCGGCGGCGGCGACCGTGGGCGCCGGGATCGTGGTCGAGACGAACGTCCGCGATCAGAGAATCGTTCGCCAGTCGAGCAACGACCGCCCCGAGATGAACATCGCCCCACTGAGGTCGCGCCTGCTTCGGGAAGTAACTCCGGTGATCGGCCACCTCATCCGCGACGCGGGGACCGTCCCCGTGACGATCGTGGTCCACGAGGAGACCGGCCGAGTGGCGAGCGTCGTCCGGAGCGCGATGATCGCCGACGCGACGAACCTCGTCAGGCCGCCCCAGTCAGACAGTCAACCAGCCAACCAGCCGCACCCTCCGCCGGCGGCTTCGAGGATTTCGGGAGCGGAATCTTCGACGAACAACCCAAAGTCACTCCGCCTTCCTCGAGAGTGCCCCACGTGGTGTCCGCCCATCGGCCTCGTGAGGAATCCGTTGCGCAAAGTTCACAAGCGCCGGATGCCGTTTTGAACGATCGCAGCGGACCGGTCGGTCGGTCGATCGATGATGAACTCGTTTGGCCCGACGAAGATTCGGACGTACGACCGGCACCTGGTGACATCGCGGTAGAGACTTCGAGGCTTCCGCCAGCCGAGGCTGCGGGTGAATCCGATGAGATGGTCTCGGCCTCGGATGTCGAACCGTTGGACAAAGACGATGACGCGCAGCGTCCACGCCGCCGTCGTCGTCGCCGTCGTGAGACTCGTTCGGAGTCCCGCGCATTGCCTCCGGATGGCAACGAAGGAACGACATTCGATCTGAGCGACGCCTTGGCGGCCGACAGCGAGTCTCCCGATTTCATTCCCGCTGCCGTCGCGGGCGATTCTGCTGTGAGCGATGGCCTTGGCGATGAATTCGCTGCGGACGGTGCCTCCGACGCAGATCGTCTTTCCTCCGAACCGCGCAGTGGTGCCCGGCGTCGCCGCCGCCGTCGGCCTGGTGACGGTCCGGCAAGAGGCGCGGACTCCAAATCGAATCGCGAACCTTTTACGGAAGGAAGTGCTGCTGACGTCGTCGAGGCTGTCGATGGCGACGCCTATGTGGTGACGCCGATCGCCTACACGAACATCCCTTCATGGGAAGAGGCGATCAAGTACTTGTTGCAACCTCAGCTTGTCGGCCGCAATTTGGGGCCGGACGACGCCGATGAAAGCCTTGAAAATGATCCGCGCGGATCGGGCGGAGCAGAACCGACGCCGCCACCCCCCCCCCAACGCCGCCGCGGCGGTGGCCGAGGTCGACGACCTTAATCGTGGAGGGACGCAAGCTGCGTCCACTACTAACCGGTCTGTGGCAGGTCCATCAACGTTGCGAAGCGGTCGAGCACTTGCAGTTTGAGTGGTGCGTATTCCGCCGTGTCGATCGCGCCGCTGTCGATGGCATCGCCTGCGGAGCGGCGAGCTTCAACCAGCAGTTCTTGGTCGCGCAAAATGTTCGCGAAGCGGAGCGGCAGTTCGCCGTGTTGCCGAGTTCCGAGCACATCACCTGGTCCGCGCAGTTCAAAATCCGCCTCGGCAATTTGAAAACCGTTCGTGCTGGTCTCAACCGCGTGCAGCCGCCGCAACGCATCGGGATCGTCCGCGTCGGAGAAGAGAAAGCAGTATCCCTGAAACTTACCGCGACCGACACGACCACGCAGTTGATGAAGTTGCGATAGCCCGAAACGTTCGGCGTGGAAGATGGCCATCAGCGTCGCGTTGGAAACATCGACGCCGACTTCGATGACGGTCGTTGAAATCAGCGCTTGCAAGTCACCGTCTCGGAAGCGTTCCATCGTCGTGGCCCGTTCGTCGCGCGGCATACGACCGTGAACCAGTCCGACTCGAAAACCTTTCAACTCGCCGACCGAAAGTTTCGCGAAGGCCTCTTCAGCGGCGAGAGGCATACCGGTCGAAGAACTCGCCGCGCCGGGAGCCAGATTCCGCAACCACGCGACGACCGACGCTTCATCAGCGTCGTCGCTCGCCCCGATGCGCGGGCAGACGATGTAGGCTTGCCGGCCGGCGACGAGTTGCTGGCGGATGAACTCCCAAGCCCGCTGCCGAGTCGGTTCCGAAAAGACTCGATTCGTCACAATCTTTTGCCGCCCCGGCGGGAGGTCGGTGATCGACGTGATATCGAGATCGCCGAATTGGGTCAGACACAAGCTTCGCGGAATTGGAGTCGCGGTCATCACCAGCACATGCGGCGCGAGTCCACCGCCGCCGAAGTGCGCGCGCTGCGCGACGCCGAACTTGTGTTGTTCGTCGATCACGACCAATCCGAGTTTCGCAAAGCGAACGTCTTTTTGAATCAGCGCCTGCGTTCCGACGATCAATTGCACCGCGCCCGATTCCATCTCCGCGAGCGTTTGTCGTCGCTGCGAGTCGGTCAGACTGCCGGTCAACATCCGCCGTTCGACGCTGCTTTCGGCCAAGAGCGAGTCGATCGTGCTCCAGTGCTGCGTCGCGAGCAACTCGGTGGGAGTCATGATGAGCGCTTGATGTCCGTTGGCGACCGCGACCAGCATCGCGTAGATCGCGATTGCTGTTTTTCCGGCACCGACATCCGCTTGCAGCAACCGGTGCATGGCTTGATCGGAGCCGATGTCTCGGCAGATTTCCGCGACGGCTTGGTTTTGACCGGCGGTGAATTGAAACGAAAACAACCGCCGTGCTCGCGCGTCAATCTTGGCGTTGACGGGCAGCGGCGAGGCGGGGGGGCCGCGTTTCCAGGCTCGGCGTCGCAAGGCCAATCCGACTTGAAACTCCAACAAGTCCTCGAAAATCAGCCGCCGTTTGGCAGCTTGAAATTCGGCCATCGTCTTGGGGACATGCAACTGCCGAATCGCATCGCGGCGTCGTGGCAGCTTGTGTTTGACGAGCAATTCGTCCGGCAAGTGTTCAACGATCAAATCCACGAATCGTTCGGCAGTCGCTCGCGAGATGCGACGCATCTCGAGCATCCGCAAGCCTTCGGTCAGGTGATAACGCGGCAGCACCTCGCTGGGCGCGTCGCTGTCGTCGGTGTCGAGGTATTGAAACTCCGGATTGCCGAACTCCCATCGGCCGGTTTTCCATTTCGGCTTGCCGGAGAACAGCACCGTCTGCTGATCCTCGAATTTCTTGATCATCCACGGCTGGTTGAACCATACGCCGCGCACATACCCGTCGCCGCAATCGAGCAGCACGGCGGTCATCGCTTTTCCGGTACTGGTCAGCCGAGCGTCCCGATCGACGACTTTGCCTTTGACCGACTGCAACATGTCCGGCTGCAGATCCCGGACGCTCGTGACGCGGGACAAATCCAATACGTCACGCGGCACATTGAGCAGCACATCCTCGGCGGTCTTGAGTTCCAACCGTTCCAACAACGGTGCTCTCGCCGGTCCGACTCCAGGCAGAAATTGCACCGGAGTCTGGAGCGACGGAATTTCATCTCGCTCAGCGATGTCGATGACGTGCTCGTCGTCCATGTTCAAAAGCAATCGGGATCGGGAGTCTTTCGCTGCCGACTACCGAACTGGCGGGCCGATCCGGAGGTTGCGGAACTTCACTTCAGTGCTGTGATTTTGCAGGCCAAGGAATCCTTTGAGTTGTCGCAGTTTGACGAGCGGATGTGATTCGCCGTTGATGTCGGTGACGGTCACGCCGTTATGGCGGGTGATGACTCGGTCGCCGTCGCAGACGATTTCGAGCGTGTTCCATTCGCCGGGCGGGCGGGTGTTGCGCGGGTTGGCTCCGGCGATGTCGTAGATGGACGCCGAGTACTGATAGTCCTTGAGTTTCGCGTGTTCTTTGGCGGCGTCATCGAGGACTTGGACCTCGAAGCCGGCGGGTGGTTTCGTGTCGTTCTCGCGATGATGGTTGCCGTCTTGTGGGACTCGGACGTAGACGCCGCTGTTGCCACCGACGGCCAGGAGATACTCGAATCGCATCGAGAAATTGTCGTACTCGCGACAAGTCCGCAGCCAGGGGCCTTTCTGGCTGGTGCAGACGAGCAATCCGTTTTCGATTTTCCAGCAAGTCTCGGCCGGTTGGCCCGCTCCTTCCCAGCCGGCGAAGTTCTGGCCGTTGAACATCGACGCAAAACCGAGTTCGGTGATGCAGAGATTTCGCAGCAGGAACTGGCCCCCCTTTGGCACCTCGACTTGAATGCCGACGTGGCCGACCGGTTCTTTGATGCCGCCGACAGAATAGGCCAGGCAACCGTTGATGACCATCGTTACGCGTTCGCCGACGACGGTGATGTCGAAGGCGTTCCATTCGCCCGGCCTCACGAGACCTTTGCTTTCGGCTCCGGGCAGGCTGCCGATGTTCCCTTCTTTGCCTTGCAGCAGATTGGCTTGGTAGCCCTTCTTGGGGAACGGAGCACCGGCACGTTGTGCTCGCAAGTAAATGCCTGCGTCATAGGTGTCGGACTTCAGGGCTTTCCATTCGACGTGCAATTGGAAGTCAGAATAGACGTGATGCGACCTCAGCCAGCCGTCGCCATCCTTGAGCAGCAGATTGCCGTCTTGGATTTCGACCTTCGCACCGTTCTCGACGGTCCAACCGTCGAGCGACTTGCCGTTGAAGAGGCACGTCGTGTGGCCGCAACGTGCGGTTGCGTCTTGAGCCATCACCGGAGGCGCGGTCGTCGCGAAAAACCAAACGAGACAACTGACTGTCGCCCAGAGCATCGTTCGCATGAGGTCTCTCCGGATGTAGGTTGGTCTGCTTGGCGGACTGCCCGACCGAGGGACGGGCAGGAGTGCCCATCCTACAACGATTTATGCAACAGGTTTGAAGACACGCTGCAATTCTTCGAGGGACGTGATCCCTTTGGCGACGTGCCGCAGGGCATCTTTCGAAAAGGTGGTCATGCCCTCTTTGCGAGCCACGGTGCGGATCGCATTCGCATCGCCGCCGCCGATGATGCACTCTTTGACTCCGGCGGACATCTCGATGATCTCGAAGATGCCGATGCGGCCGAAGTACCCTGTGTCGGTGCACTTTTCGCAGGGATCTGGCTCTTCGACTTCACCTTTTTCGTTCTCGGTGGCGACCGGTTTGCGGTACAGCGTCTTCGTGTCGGAAGGCAGCCCGACTTTGGCGATGAGCTTGGGATTTGGCCGATAGGCTTGCTTGCACTCGGGACAAATCATGCGAATGAGCTTGGTGTTGATGAGTCCCATCAAGCCGTTCGCCACGAGGCTGGCATCGCCGACCCATTGCACCAATTGCACGATCGCGCTCGCGCAATCTTTGGCTGCCATCTCGGACATCAGCGTGATCTTGTCCTGCATCGCAAACAGAGTCTTGGCGATGTCTGCGTTGATGACCGGATCAACGAAGACGCAGTCCGACTCAACGCGAATAATCCGCATCAGCGTCTGTTCCAAGGAGTCCTCAGCGTTGGCCTGGTACGGCGTGACATTGACAACTTCACGAGTTCCCAAGTCGCGCAGCGAATGAACCTGGAACATATAGCAATCCACGCCCCGCAACATGCCGAAAGCTGTCGTCGTGACGCCGGTGTTGGGAGTACCGACCGAGAGGCTCAGTCCCTTGTGCTGGCTGGTCCATTCGCGGATTTTTTTCTTGAGATCGTCCGACATGCCCAATTCATCCGGTGTGACGATTTGATTCTTGAGCGGGCGAGACTTGATCGTGAGCAGTTCGCTGCCGTCTTGTTGCGGCTTAGTGTTGACGACCAGTTCATACGGCAGTTCATTCCATTGAGCCTTCAAGCCACCGGACTGCGGTTGATTGCGGACTTTGATGTCCAGTCCGGCGAGCAGTTTGAGCATCTGCGTGATCGCCAGTCCTTGCGGCTTCGTCAGCTTGCCACCGGCGTAGGGCATCCCGTCGACAAGAAACGCGACTTGCGAGCGTTCCCCTTTCGGCTCGACGCGAATTGTCTCCGCGCGGCGTGTCAAACCATCGGTGACCAGTTCTTTGGCGGGATTCAAGCCTGCCTGAACCAGTCGCTGATTCTCTTTCATGTTGGGCTCTTTGCCGTTGAGCGCGCCCTGAAAGAGAACCAGTTCGACTTCTTCTTCATCGTCTTCGTCTTCATCGTCTTCTTCTGCACGACGACCGAACAATCCCACGATCTGATCTCCCTGAAATGTAGGATGGGCACTCTTGCCCGTCCTACGAATTACAGTAACCCATACGTCTTCAATGTACCGGCCAAGCTCTCGCGCTGTCTGGCGTCGAGTGGTGTGAGCGGCAACCTGACTTCGCCGGTATCGCGGCCGAGCATCTGCATTGCCGCCTTCACCGGAATCGGATTTGTCGACAGCCCGAGCATATCGCGGCAGAGGGGGAATAACTTGCGATGCCATTTTTGAGCACCAGCGATGTCACCTTTCTCCCACGCAGCGAGCATCACCTTGACGTCCTTGGGCACGATGTTGCCGACGACGGACACGACGCCACGTCCGCCCAGCGACATCAACGGCAGCGTCAAACTGTCGTCGCCGGAAAGGACCGTCAAGTTGCTCAGGGCGATGATTTGAGACGCGGCATCCATCGAGCCGGTTGATTCTTTGACTGCCACGACGCTTGGCAACTCGCCGATGCGAGCGATCGTTTCCGGCTCGATATTCTTGGCCGTGCGGCCGGGAATGTTGTAGAGGATGATCGGCAAATCGCACGCCTCGGCGATCGCCTTAAAGTGCTGATAAAAGCCTTCCATGGTTGGCTTGTTGTAGTACGGCCCCACGACGAGCGCCCCGTCCGCTCCCGATTTCTTGGCGGCGACCGTCAGTTCGATCGCCTCCGCCGTGCTGTTCGAGCCGGTGCCAGCAACGACCTTGATGCGTCCTCGAGCTTGATCGCAGACGACGTCGATGATGCGATGATGCTCGTCGTGCGTCAGCGTTGGACTTTCGCCCGTCGTGCCGACCGGACAGACCGTGTCGGTTCCCTGCTCGACATGCCAATCGACCAGCTTTCGCAAGCCAGATTCGTCAAGCAGCCCATTCCGAAACGGTGTGATCATCGCGACGGTCAGCCCTGCAAACTTCTCGCCCTTCGAAGTCATGATGCCATTCTCTGTTGAGTCATTAAACCCCACCGGCCTTGTGCCGGTGGATTGCCGGATTCTGCACTACTGCGCCGGACATGTTGATTCGTGCAAAAGCCCGCAAGCCACCGAGACAAGCTCAGTGGGGAGAACATTATCTGCCCTTCCAATCGACATCTGACATCCGTGCCAACGCCAATTGCAGTGCGTGTGTGCCGAGCCGCCCGCCTCCTTGAGCCTTCAGCGACAGGTACAACTGATGCGACAACGCCAAGCCGGGCAGAGCGAGATTCATCCGCTTTGCTTCATCGAGCGCGATCCCCATGTCTTTGATAAAGTGCTCGACGAAGAAGCCCGGATCGAAGTTGTTGGCCATGATCCGCGGGCCGAGATTCGACAGAGACCAGCTTCCTGCCGCTCCGACCGACACTGATTTCATCACCGTTTCCAGATCGAGTCCCGACTTGTAGCCGTACAGCAAAGCCTCGCAGACGCCGACCATGTTGCTGGCGATCAGAACTTGATTGACCATTTTCGTGTGCTGGCCGGCACCGGGACCACCCTGATGAATGATCGTTTTCCCCATCGCGGCGAAGCAGGATTGCAAGGCATCGACGACCTCTTTGTCGCCGCCGACCATGATCGACAGCGCCGCATTCTTGGCTCCGATGTCTCCGCCGGAGACCGGGGCATCGACGCTGAACACCCCCTTGGCCTTCGCGGCCTCAGCGATCTCGACTGCCAGCGACGGCTCGCTGGTCGTCATGTCCACAAGCACGTTGCCGGGTTTCGATCCGGCCAGTGCCCCATTCGCGCCGAGCATCACTTCGCGGACATCGCTGGGAAATCCGACGATCGCGAAGATGACGTCGCTTTGCTGGGCAAGAGCCTTTGGCGAATCGGCCCAACCGGCTCCTTTGCCGAGCAATGTCTCGGCCTTAGCCTTCGTTCGCGAGTACACGGAAACTGCAAAGCCTGCAGCGAGTAAATGCCCGGCCATACTGTTGCCCATCACGCCGGTCCCAATCCAACCAATTTTCGTCTTGCCCGGAACAATCACCGGAACCGCCATCGTGTCACCTTTTGTCAATCGTTGTTGATCGTGGCGGATGCGTCTCGCATCCGTCCGACGCGAGACGCGTCTGCCACGGGCGAAGCAGTCTATCGGCCAGACTTCGGCAACTCCACAAAGTCACCACACGCGCGAGCGGCTTGCGGCGTACTCTCACCCCGAACACAATCCGGCCCCACAGAATTCACGGAGGCGGCATGTCTTTGGTGCTCGACAACCTCAAGAAGAGCTATCGCGAGCCGGGGGGCGGACGGATTCCCGTTCTGAACGTGTCGCGATTCGCGTTGCAGACGGCCGAGCAAGTCGCGCTCGTCGGGTCCAGTGGCGGTGGCAAGACGACGTTGCTCAACGTGATCGCCGGAATCACCTCGCCCGACAGCGGTCGAGTGGTCATCGACAACGTGGACGTCACCGCCCTCAACGAACCGAGTCGCGATCGCTTCCGAGCACTCAAGATCGGCTTCGTCTTCCAGACATTCAATCTGTTGCCGGCATTCTCCGCGCTGGAAAACGTTTTGCTCGGCATGTGCTTCTCTGGCAAGGGGTCTGACTCGCACCGAGCGACCGATCTGCTAACCCGCGTCGGACTCGGCCACCGTCTGCATCATCGTCCGCCGCAGCTTTCGGTCGGCGAACAACAACGAGTTGCCGTCGCGCGAGCACTCGCCAATCACCCATCGTTGCTGCTGGCCGACGAGCCGACCGCCAGTGTCGACATCGCCAACCAAAACACAATCCTCGACCTGATCCGCGACGCCTGCAACGAGAACAACGTCTCGCTGCTGCTGGTGACGCACTCACCGGACGTCGCCGCACGATTCGGCCGTATCGAAAAACTCAGCGACTTCAACCAACCGTAGGTCAGGCTTTCCAGCCTGACCCGAATTGGCAAACGACGGCAACCGTTGATCGAGTCAGCCTAGAAAGGCTGACCTACGAAAAGAACCCGATATGAATCTAGTCACCATCGCCCTCAAAAGCATCAAGCAGCGGCTGCTCTCATCCAGTCTGACAGCGCTCAGTGTTGCGCTCGGCGTGATGTTGATGGTCGCCGTGCTGGTCATCAACGGCGTGGTCAGCGACCTCTTCAGTCAGCCGAGCTTCGGCTTCAACCTCGTCGTCGGTCCGAAGGGGAGCGATCTCAGTCTTGCTTTGAGTGCGATCTACCGCCTCGACCGACCGGGCGAGCCGTTGCCGTATCTGTTCTACAAAGAACTGAAAGAACACCGAGCCGTCGAAAAGGCAGTTCCGATCGCGATTGGCGATGTCACCGAGCAAGGGGCCTTTCCGATTATCGGCACGATCCCGGAGTTCTTCGATCTCGACTACGCCTACAACAAACCGTTTCGCGTGCGCGGCGAGTTCCTGAGGACGCCGTGGGACGCCGTCATCGGCTCGCGAGTCGCCACCACGAACGGCTGGAACATCGGCAGCGAATTCAAACTGATTCACGGTGGTGCTGAAAGCGATCACGTTCATGATGAGAAATTCAAAGTCGTTGGCGTGCTGCGTCCGACAGGCACGCCAAATGACCGGTCCGTCTTCGTCAGCCTCGCCGGCTTTTGGGCGATCTCCGGCCACGAGAAGCCGCTGAAGGAGGCGATCGATCGGCTGGAGAAATTCCGCTATCCCGTACCGCAGTCGTTGCGTGACAAGGCCGAGAAACCGCACAAAGCTCACGACGCGCACGCTGGCCACGATCATGAACACGACCACGAATTGCTCGACGAACAAAAAGAAGTCACCTCGATCTTCGTCCGCACGAAGTCGACCATCGGAGCGATCGCGCTTGCCGGCGAGGTCAATGAGGACGTCCGGGCGATGGCGGTCAACCCGATCTTTCCAATGAAGCGTCTGATGACCATGATCGTCGACAACATCAGATTGATGCTTCTGACGTTGACCAGCCTGATCATCGTCGTCTCGGCGGTCAGTATTTTCGTGAGCATCTACAACTCGATGGCCGACCGCCGCCGCGAGATCGGCATCATGCGAGCACTTGGAGCGCGGCGCGAGACTGTTTTCACAATTATCCTGGCCGAGTCCGCGTTGTTGTGCCTCGGCGGCGGAGTGATCGGCTTGCTGCTCGGCCACGGTTTGGTCGCGGTCGCCAGCCCGATCATCGAGACTCGCAGCGGCATCCTGGTCAACCCGCTGGCGTTTGAGCCGCTGGAACTGATCCTTTTCCCAGTGCTGCTGATGCTCGGCTCACTGATCGGCTTCCTCCCTGGCCTCGCCGCCTATCGCACCGACGTCGCGGCCGCGCTCAGCGAGTAGTTCGGCCGAATGCCGTGAGCCGAAGGCCGATCGCCGTTATCCTTTTTCGAGTGAGCAAGAAACGGTATCACGACCACCGGCAATCGGCTCACGGACGAACATGACTCACACCTCGCGAGAACCAATAGGTCAGCGATGCAACCCATTCAAGAACTTCGTGCCAGCCTGACTCGTCGCCACTTCTGCGGTCGCACAGTCTCTTCGCTGGGAACTGCCGCGGTTGCATCGCTGCTCGCCAATGAAGGACTCGCATCGTCCGCAGCGCAACCGGGCCGCACTCATTTCGTGTCGACGGCCAAGCGAGTCATCTACCTCTTCCAATCGGGCGGGCCGAGCCACCTTGATCTGTTGGACTACAAGCCGGAGTTGAAGCGGTTGCATGGTTCCGAACTGCCCGATGCGATTCGGCAGGGACAGCGACTGACGGGGATGACTTCGGGGCAAAAGAGCTTTCCGGTCATCGCACCGAAGTTTGCTTTTCGGCAGTTTGGACAGAACGGGACGTGGCTCAGCGAACTGCTGCCGCACACCGGACAAGTCATCGACGACTTGTGTTTGATTCGCTCGATGCACACCGAGGCGATCAATCACGACCCGGCGATCACGTTCATTCAAACCGGCTCACAGCAGCCGGGCCGGCCGTCGCTCGGAGCATGGGCGAGTTACGGACTCGGCAGCGAAGCGGACGACTTGCCGGCGTTTCTCGTCCTGATCTCGCACGGGACCGGAAAGGATGCGAATCAAGGATTGCTCGACCGCTTGTGGGGGAGCGGCTTCCTGCCGACCAGCCATCAAGGGGTGAAGTTGCGCGGCAGCGGTGATCCAGTGCTGTACCTCTCCGACCCTCCCGGTATCGACCGCGAGCTGCGCCGCAAGATGCTCGATGGACTCGCGAAGCTCAATCAGATCGAGCACGCGAAAGCGGGCGATCCAGAAATCACGACCCGCATCGCGCAGTACGAGATGGCGTTTCGGATGCAGACCTCGGTGCCGGAATTGATCGACTTCTCGAAAGAATCGCCCGCGACGTTCGAGTTGTACGGCGAGGAGTCTCGCAAGCCGGGGACGTTCGCGGCGAATTGTCTGCTCGCGCGAAGATTGCTCGAACGCGGAGTCCGCTTCGTGCAGCTTTATCATCGCGGCTGGGACAATCACGGTTCGCTGCCGACGAACATCCCGAAGCAATGCCACGATGTCGATCAGCCGCAGGCCGCGCTGATTCGCGACCTCAAGCAACGCGGACTGCTCGAAGACACGCTCATCATTTGGGGTGGCGAGTTTGGCCGCACGGTCTACGGACAAGGCGGACTGCAAGCCGACTACGGCCGCGATCATCACGGCCGCTGCTTCTCCATGTGGCTGGCTGGCGGAGGCATCAAGCCCGGTGTCGTCCACGGTGAGACCGACGATTACGGCTACAACATCGTCCGCGATCCGGTCCACATTCACGATCTCAACGCGACGATCATGCACTGCCTCGGCTTCGACCACGAGCGGCTGACGTTCCGCTTTCAAGGCCGCGACTACCGGCTGACCGACGTGCACGGCCGAATCGTTCGCGAAGTATTGGCGTGATCGGCCAACCGCAAGAGTGCAGAGTGAAGACTGCCAAGTCAAAAAATGGAAAGCAAAGTCGCGTTTTCGGATTTTGCAATTTGCACTCTTCGCTCTGCACTTTTCACTGCGTTGCGTTCCCGTTGCATTTCAAAACTACTTCTCTGGATTCGGTCCGCCGAGCGTCACGGGGACATTCGCTTTCTTGCCATCGCGCAGGACCGTGAGGATCACCTGATCGTTGGGGCGTTTGGCTTCGACGATGCTCAGGAAGTCGTCTTGCGATTTGACCTCTTCCTCGTCCACGGCGATCACGATGTCGGCGGATGCGTAATCAATCCGCACGCCTCCCAGCAGGCCGGTTTTGCGAGACACCTTTGGGCCGCGCAGTCCCGCTTTCTCAGCTGGACCGTTCGGTTGCAGTTGAGTGACCAGCAAACCCTTCTCGGTCTTGAGCAGTCGCACGCCGATTTCCGGGCGAATCACTTTGCCGTGACGGATCAGTTCCGGCACAACGCGAGCGACCAGATTGGCTGGGATCGCGAAGCCGACTCCCGCGCTTTGACCGGTCTTGCTGGCGATGGCGGTATTGATGCCGATCAGCCGTCCGTGCGTGTCGAGCAGCGGGCCGCCGGAGTTCCCAGGATTAATCGCCGCGTCGATCTGAATGATTTGCTTGATCGACCGATTGCGGATTTGCAGCGAGCGATCAACACTCGAAATGCTGCCAGTTGTCAGCGTTCGTTCGAGTCCGAACGGGTTGCCAATCGCGAAGCACTTCATGCCGACGCGAAGGTGGCTGGAATCGCCCAGCGCAACGGGATTCAGCATTTCGGGCGGAGCCTTCACGCGAATGATGGCGACATCGTTGTCCGGGTCCGCCCCAATGAACGAGGCATCGTACTGCTTGCCGTCATGCAACGTGACGATCACGTCGTTAGCGTCCGCGATGACGTGATAGTTCGTGACGATGTGTCCGAGCTTGTCGAGGATCGACCCCGACCCGGTCCCCTCGGCCGTGACCTCAAACGCCAACAGCGCCGAATGTGTGCTCTTCGTGTTGATGTTTACGACGCTCTTGTTGATTGCCTCGTAAACCGCAACGTTGATCGCTTCCTCCGGAGTCAGCCCCTCGCGATTGAACAGGGCCGGCAGATTGGTCGGAGCGTACGACCGATTCTCGTCCAGCGAAAACGACGCCCGCGTGACGCGCTCGCTGTTCCGATCCTGAGCATCCACCGGCAACAACACTCGCGAATCTTGCAACGCCAACGCCAGCAACGCACCCACAAACGCCGAGACTCCGCAGCCCAACCAGAATTTCATGGCTCCCTCCAAATGGCGACGCAGATCCTGGCGAACCGATTCCTGAATCCACTCGCATCGCGCGTGACCAAGATAGGCCCAATTCGTCACTTGGTTCAAGATGACTCGATGCCGCACGATCCTCGTCGAGTTGGACAGAGTCAACAATTTCAGCACGGCAGACTTGGCCACGCGGCGTCAATTCGCCGCCGTTAGCCGCTTGATGAGAATCGTGGCGTACGAGCCGCGCGGCAGATCGAATGACAGTGTCAACTTGTGCCGGCCTTCGTACAACTCATCGAGTTCGGTTTGGTGCTGTAGATTCCTAGGGACGTCGATTGCCGCTCGTTGACCCTTCGAGAAGAACGCATCGCGCGGGAACTTGACTCGCATCGTGCGTGGTTCAAGGCCGAACTCGGCGAGAACTCGGTGCAGCCGATCGAACAGCGGTCCGGAATCCAGCTTGAGCCGAGCGGACGGCAGCGGCAGGCGGAGGTCGATCAACTCGCCGCGCTGCGGTTCGTCGAGCGTGTGAAAGAACGGTGCCGGACGCTCGCCAAATTCGACGTCGAACAATTGCTCCGGCCGACAGACGTCTCGCAACGATTCGGCGAGCAGCCGATTCCAGACCGCGCTTTGAAATGCCGAGAGCCACAAGCCGCGCAGGTCGCCGCGCATCAACGCCAACGCTCGGCGAAAGTCGGTCGGGTGGTCAACCAGAAACGTGACGATGCTCCGCCGACTGCCGCGCGGCATGTCCGTCTTGAGGCCGGGCCAGTCGCCCCAGCGGTCGCGGAGCAGTTGCTTTTCCTTGCGATCGTCCGGCCGGTCGTGCTCGTTCGGGTCGGCGAGAGCCAGCCACAACGCCCGCTCGTAATTCCCTTGGCACCACGGTACGGCGATGAACTCGCCCGATTGCCCCAGCGAGCCGAAGCGTTGATCGTCGAAGTAGTTCGGCACGCCATTGACCGCGACATCGCTCAGAGCCTGTGCAGCGCTCGCGACCTCGGCGTCTGACATCGAACGCAGGACCAGCGTGAAACGATTTCCGATGAGGTCCGCAGCGTCGAACGGACGGTCGGTTTGGCCGAGGTACTTCAGATCGAGGCTGGTCTGCGACAAGTCATTGCGTGGCCCGTTCTTGATCGTGACAAATTGCTCGGTGACAGCGTGCCGGTCCTTCAAGCCTCCGTAGCTGACTTGCTGCCGAGCCAAATTCCAGCGCCGCAAGATCGCATCAATCGCCTCCGGCGTGCCGAGCGATTGCTTGGTTAGTCGGTAAATGGCGAACGATCCTCGGCCATGTGTGGGTCGGTCGGTCAGCTCGGTGACTCGAAAATCCTCCGGCAAGCATTTGAGTTTCATCGGGCGTCTCGTGGGGTGCGGACCAAGCGAGCGGCGATTATGTTGCCGCCCTGCGTTCGTGTCGAATGTGTCACTCAACCGCATCGAAAAGTTCATGCCACAGTCACAACCGCAAATGGGCGACATCGAAAGCGAGTTCGGCGTGCCGATTCCCGGTCGCATCTTGCCCCCAGAGCAGTGGGCGAAGACCGCTCTCAAGAAAGTGCCGGACGGTTTTCTGGATTGGGATTCGCTGTTCGGACGCCGAGCACCGATCGTCATCGACATCGGCTGTGGCAACGGCCGCTCGACGCTCGTCAACGCGATTGCGAAGCCGGACTGCGATCATCTGGGCATCGACATTCTGCCGGTCGTGATCCGCTACGCCACTCGCCGAGGCAACCAACGCGGGCTGAGCAACATTCGCTTCGCGGTCATCGGCGGACGAGAAATGCTTGCCGAGCATGTCGCGGCGGGCTCAGTTGCGGAGATTCACATTTACCATCCGCAGCCATTCTACGATCGCGCGCAAATTCATCGCCGGCTCATCACGCCGGAGTTCCTGACTCTCGCCCATCGCGCACTCGCCCCGAGCGGCAAGCTGTTTTTGCAGACGGACCATCCGGGATACTGGGCCTACATGAAGTCGGTCGTGCCGTGTTTCTTCGATCTGAGTGAACTCAACGCCCCGTGGCCAGAAACGCCGCGAGGCCGGACTCGGCGCGAGATCATCGCTCATCGCCACGGCTTGCCGATTTTTCGGGGCGAGGCAATCCGTCGCGACGAGATCAGCATCGACGACTCGCTGCGACTGGCAAACTCGCTGCCGCCACCGACGTTCAACGCGGATCGCCGACTGCGGCAGTTGGACGAGATCGAAGCTCGCTCGTAGCCCTGTCGCTCCGCGACAGGACAGCCGAATGTCGTTGTGGCATCGTGGGACTCACCTGTGTTGAGAAGTCGTTGGTGTCTCGGCTTTCCTGTCACGGAGCGACAGGGCTACTTTGACTCCGCCAAATCCAAGCAGACGAGATGGGTCTCGCTGCGCAGGTAGACTCGGCCGCGCGACAGCACCGGTGCGGCCCACGCGGGATACTTGATGCCGGTCACCGACATCCGGCCGAGTTCCTCGTACTTCTCCGAATCGACCTTGGCCAGTGCGAGCGTGCCTCGTTCACCGAGGATCAAGAACCGGTCGCCGATCTGAATCTTCGAACCGCGGCCCAGCAGCGGAAACGGGATGATCTTTCCAGCTCCATCCTTGATCTCGCCTGTGGCAGGGCTTTGCGTGAGCGTCGAGATGTCCCCTTCGTAGCCGGTCGATTCCCAAATCACTTTACCGGTCTTCAGGTCGAGGCATCGCAGTTCCCCTTCGTTCTCGTGGCGACCGCTGAAGCCGTAAAGGTGGCCGTTGACATGAATCGTCGTTGACCAGTGGTTCAGCATGTTGCGAGCGTCCTGCCACACAACTGAGTAGTTCTTGCCTGACGGGTCGACTTGCAGCAACGCCGAGCCAGTCTTGTACGCGGCCGAGAGAAACATCTTGTCGCCGATGACCACTGGCCGAGCCGCGTTGACTGACTCGCGCTCTTTCGGCCGAAACCAGAACTTGAAATTCTCCGAGCCGTCCGTCGGATCGAGTGACACCAATCCTTGCCGCATCAGACACAGCACATGTCGCTTGCCGTGAATTGTCGCGGCGATCGGTGACGAGTAGCTGTAAAGCGACTCAGTTCCAGTCCATTCGTACCTCGGCTTGATCGAGCCGCCGGTCTCGACGCCGTCCCATGTTCTCTTGCCGACGCTCTGCCATTCGGTGTCACCAGTCGCAGCGTTGAACGCGACAACTCCGGAGTTCGGTTGCCCGCCGACCAGCACGATCAACAGATGGCCTTCGAGAATCGGTGTGCAGCCGACACCAAAAAAGTTCTCCTCGTCGGGAATGCGAAAGTCTTTGCCGCAGTCCCTCGCCCAGATTTGCTTGCCGGTCACGAGGTCCAGGCAGAACAATTTGCCTTCGGGGTTGAACGTGAAAACTCGCGTCTTCGTGAGCAGCGGAGTGCAGCGCGGTCCGTTGTTGTAGGCGTAGCGGTCTTCGTACTCGGTCGCGTATTTGAACTGCCAAAGCGGCTCGCCGTTGTCGGCTCGCAGACAATCGACGATCTCGTCGTTGCCGCGCGGCCGATGAATCACGACCAGCCGATTCCCGATCACCGACGGTGCGCTGTAGCCGGTGCCGACTCGTTTCGACCAGGCCGTCGTCAGTCCCCCTTCGGGCCAGCTCTTCAACCAGTTCGTTTCGTTGCAGACGCCAGTGCCGAGCGGTCCCAAGAACGACGGCCAGTCCTCACCCTTGCGATCGGGAGCCGGTACGTCGGTGATCGGCTTGCCGGAGACTTCACCAGTCAGTGCGGCGCGGCCGGTTGTCGGTTTTGGATCGGCCGACATCGCGTTTTCGGTGGCTGTCAAAAGCAGCGCACTCATGACGAGGCTCAAGGTGCATCGCGTGAGCATTCGTTGGTCTCCTGGTTGTTGCATCCCTCATCCGGCCTTCGGCCACCTTCTCCCAAGGGGAGAAGGACCGGACCGACGTCGATTCGGCAAATGGCTATCGGTGATCTGCTGAATCCGCCTCCGGCAATCGCAGAATCTTGTAGCTGTCGTTCGAGTACAGCAAGTCCGCGCCGTAGCGAACTCGCGTCCGAGTGATTGCGAAACGGACACCGGTCTGCCGGACCAACTCCCGCAGTTCTTCGGCCGAGTAAGTCTCGTCACCAGCGAAACTCTTCTCGCTCCACTTCGTGATCAGCTGCATTCGTCGATTCCACTCGACGACGCCGGCCGCGTCCTGCGGACAGTCCTTGAAGTTGACGTATTCCGCTCGCTGAGCGAACCATTTGAAGGCTTCGGCCTCGAAGGGCGTGTGAAAGACTGTGTTCGCTGGAGTGTTCGCGTCGACCCACCGACAGGCATCCCGCCAGTCGGCTCGCATCCCTGCCGGCAACTGATTTGGCGGAGGCATGACGCGAGTTGCAATCACCGCCCACGCCAATCCGACACCTCCCAGCAGCCACAGCCAGCGCTGGCGAAATACGCTCGGCAACAGAATCGCCAAGGCGATCGGCAGCAGCAGATCGAACAGACGGAACGGATAAAATTTCAGCACCACCATCCGCCAAGAAGGCTCGGTGAGCAGATTCGCAGAATGCGGTCGCGGCCCAAATCCCGCAACCAATCCGATCCCGACAAACAGAGCGGCCGCGATGACGTAGCCCATCCACCAGCGATCATCCCGTGATGCTGCTCGTCGACGCCTCCACCACCACAAGCTCAACCACACCAACGCCAGCGTTCCGTACTTGACGTAATTCGCGACCGCGAAGTCCATCGGGTCAAGATGATGCTTCAGCCGGTAGTACACCTGGATGTAGTTGGCAATCACGCTGGTGCGAGCATTCGCCGCACGCAACATTTCGACGGCTGGCCAAAGTCCGGGCAAAGCCACGAGCACCAGCAAAATGGTCGCGACCAACCAACGCCGCCATCGCGAGTGTTCAATGTCGAACCGGACGAGTTCGGCAAGACTCATCGCGGCGAGATGCCAGAGTCCGACGATCGGGTGAAAACTGATCGCCGCTCCGCCGCACGCAGCAGCGGTGAGCAATCGTCGATCGAGCATCGCCGCGATCGACCAGAACACCAGCGAGTACGCGATGACCTTCGATTCAAATCCTCCGATCAGCCACTCGCCCGACAAGTTGCCGATCGCCTGCAACCCGAGAAACAACCACGCGGAGAGCAATACCGAACCGCGCGGCGAAGAAGGCTCCGAGTCCTCGCGTTGCAGTCGAGCGGCCAGCGACGTCCAACTGGCGGCAACCATCGCGAGGCTGATCGCTCGTCCGAGAAACGCGACTGTTGCGAAGTCGAACCACAGCGTCAGCCAGCCGAAGGTCCAATAGAAAACTTGGTGGGCGGGGAATGACGACAGGAACAAATCGTCGGCGCACCACGACGGGTTCCACGAATGCTTCGCCATCGCGAGGTAGTGCGACTCATTCACCGCCGGGATCGGCGTAGAGATCAGCGACACGACCAAGAAACTGAGCCAGACCGCCGCGACGACGAGCAACTTGGAGCGACGCTCGGTCACGATGCGGTCCTCGTGGCGAAAGCGACGCGAGACACGTCGCCCACGTTACTTCTTCTTTGCTGCCTTTTTGGCGGACTTCTTTGCCGCTTTTTTCGGCGCGGCGGCTGCTTTCGTCGCCTTCTTTTTGGCAGCTTTCGGGGCTGCGGACGATGTGCTCTTCTTTTTCCCGCCAAACGCCTGATCCCAATTCTTCCAGAATTCCGGGGTCGTGCCTGTCCGAACGATCGGTCCACTCATGCTGTGATTTCTCCTCGACTTGCAACTCTTGAACAATCGACTTGCACGATGGCAGGCGAACATCGCACCACCTTCGAACGGCACAACTATGCCGCACGGACCGTTTTCTTGTCAAACACCTGACCAAGCGACATCGTTCTGGGCACGAACTTTGCGACTAAGTCGTCCGCACTGCCACCAGAGATCGGGCCCACTGGGATTCGGCAGTCATTCAGGAGGGCTTGTCAGATGACGCCGATCCAACTCAACTATCGCGTGTTGCTGTCGACTCCAGGTGCCCAATTGGTGCCCCCCGAGATGATGGCTCCCCAACGGAAGCAAACAGGGAAGCAAACGATGTTGTTCAACCCCTTTGACGACGAAGCCCGCTTCATGAGAGCCTGGCATGCGGTCGAGATCGCTCGGCCGGTGCAGCAGGGATTGTTCACCTTTGACGTCTCCGACCTGCCGTACTTCCTCGTGTGCGGCGGCCGGAAGCCGGGAGCGACCGTCAGCGTCACGAAGGGCGAGGTCAAAGTCAGCCGCCCGCTGATCATCACCCCCGACAACATGCGGCCGGAGTTCGAGGACTTCTTCGAGGAAAACGACGAGGCCGACTTCGTTCAATTCTTGATGGCTCGGACGGCCGCCTTCTCGAACCTCAGAATCCGAAACTCGTCCAGCGAGAAAAAACTGGTCAGCGACAGCGTCGAAGAGGTCGTCGAGAAGCTCAACAAGCAACTCGACTTGGAAGACGAAGACCGCGTGGCGATCTTGACCGCCCCACCGAAACTCGGTGGAGTCGCGCTGCTGAAATACACGACCGAGCGAGTCATGGCCAGCGCGCCGGACAACGTCCAAGAGCTTCGTGAGCGAGGCTTCCTGCCGTCGTAAAAGACGGAGCGATTCGGTGAGCGGAGAGCGTCAACCCTCCGAGAAAGTGGGAACAGCGCTTTGACGGAAACTCGGAGGACTAACGTCCTTCGCTCGCCGAGGAGTCAGCGATCTCGCATGTGACGGTGCGTGTCTTCGATTTGTGTTCCGGCACGCGCTGCACGAGGTGAATTTCAAAAATCTCGTAGCTCGGAAAGTCGATGTGCTGCCGAGCCAGTTCTTCCAAGCGAGCGACCGCCGCCGCGACTTGTTCGTCCGCTTCGCGAGGTTCAGGATCGAAACCGACCTGCATCGTGATCCGCAGAGTCTTCGGCGTGTTGCGGTGCATTCGCCGCTGCCCCCCCTGCACCTGCGGGTACGCCTTCGGAAACGCCTGATGGATCGCGGTCTGCAGCCGCTGAAACGGTTTCGCGTGGTAATATGAAAAAATCCACACGCTCGCCGAAGCCGCGATCGCGAGCGTGAAGATCGCAAGCATCACCTTGATCCCCGAAAACTCGCTTGGCGAATTTCCGAAGCGCTGTGAACCGTCGTCGGATGTGGCAGGAATAGACTCTGACATGTCACTTCGCTTTTGATAAAGAGGATTCTTTCAACGGCGGCAGCAGGCGATCGAGGTCCGCCTCCGGTCGCGGAGACTTGCCGGACCAAGCGACTTGCCCCGCCCGGTCGATCCAGAAGACTCCCGTTTGAGTCTCCAAACGGTCCTCGTTGTAGCGGCCCCAAAGACGGTGAATGAGAAACTCCGGATCGGACAACAGCGGGAACGGAAACTTGCCGCCGCGTTCCATCGCTTGCCGATTATACTGTGGGATCGTAGCGCTGACTCCCACGACCTGCACACCGCGACGCTTGAGTTCGGGGAATTGCTGCCGCGCTCGAAGCAACACAGTATCGCGATCGGCCCCTGCTTCGCCGTCAAAAAAAATCAACAGCACCTCTTGGCGACCGAGATAACGCTCGATTTTCACGAGCTTGTTGTCGCTGTCGAGTGCCAGGAATTTGGGAGCCGGTCGCCGCTCATCGAGTATCGCCGTCAAACTTTGTCGCGGTGGCTGCGACAGTTTGAACGCGACCAGTCCCACGATAATCACTGCCGCGATCGGCAGCACCAGCACGCGCGGTCGCCAAACTCGTTCGATCACGTCGCAACCTTTCGTGATCAACTCGTCGAGATTGATCAACGCATTCGTCAATGAAACCCAAGCTGCCAGCGCCGGCAGATCGCGAGCGCTGGCGCCTGCGGCCTTCGTGCCGAGCACTCGCTTGGCCTCGCCTTCAATTCTGCATCCTGGTCGAAGGTGAAGTCCTTCAACTGCTGCTGCTTTTGTTTCTCCGGAATTCGGTCAACTTGACAATTCTGAGCAGGACCGGCTTGAATTCTTTCGACGGCTCGCCGGATTCAGCTACATCGGCCGTCGACTTTTGCCATGCGACGAAATTCGTTCCCTGAGCTTGCTTGTGTTGCTCGCACGCGGCTGTCAGCGACTGCATGTGCTCAGTCACGACTTTCCGGCGCGAGACCACGTCGGGCGAATCAGGCAACTCGGCCGCCGGGCCACAGACTTCTCGCCCTGCGCTCTCTTTCCTGCTTCGATTGACGACTCGCTCGAAAGCGTCCGCCAAGAACGCGACACCAAGGCTCAGCCCACGAATCTGCATCTCTCCGCCTCTGGGTTCGACAACTTGCTTCACGATGGCAAGGCACATCTCAACGGCGAGATTCTATTGCCCAGGTCGGAGCAGGCGAACCGTCGGCGCAACAAAAAAGGGGGGCGTGCAGTCGCCCCCCCACTCGGTGAGTCCCTTCACCTGTCGCAGACTCCTTCCGCAACGATTCCTCCGTGTTCACTCCTGTCCGAGAATGCTCGCCGCACGGGCGAGCCGTGAAATTCAAATTCAGGTGGGGCACTGCAATTGGACGTCGAGGTTCAATGAGGCGGTGCGTTCTCCGTTCTGAAACGTTTGGAGGATCTTGTTCCAGTCTTCCCCTTGCAGCTTGCGGCTCGTTCGGAAGATCTGCCATTGCTGATCGCGTTCGATCACCGCGACATGCGGCAGCGGCTTGTTCTCGAACAGTTTGTGAACCGTCTGACCATGACTGGTCGACGTGTCGATCTCGACGACGACAAACCGTTCCAGGAGCTTGCGTCGCTGCCGGGTCTTGCGGACGTCCTCTAAATGCACAGGCACTTCGGAAGAGTCTTCTCCTGGATTCAGCACGATTAGCAGCGGCTTTTTCGATCGTTGAGCTTCTCGATACGCCAGCGTGTAGCTGGTGAAATGCGCCGGCAGATTTGCCGCCAATTGTTGCGGCTGTACGCCGACGGAAGGATCCATCAGCAACAGCAAGGTCAGGCTCGTGAGCATGAATTCCGTTTCCTTCGTCCTGCCAGCGAGGCCATCGCCGCCAAGCGACGACCGACATGCCGGCCACGAAGTGCGCGACTTCTACGCCAACGACTTCGTATGCAGCGGTGCCGCTCAGGCTGAGTTCCCAGCCAGCCTGCGAGCCACGAAGGCTCTCATCTGCGCGACCACCGACGAATCAAATCCATTCGCTCGCAACCGACGCCCCGCGAAGCCTGACCCAATGGCTCACAACGGCACGCCGAAGAAGTGACAAGTCTTGCGGCTCGACTTGCGACAGTCAAGCCACTCACAACCAACGTAGCCGTCATCGCTCTGCGAAACGAACTGAATGCAGTGCAAAGTGCAAAACGCCAGCCGACTGCTTGCCTGCCCACTCTTCACTTTGCACTCTTCATTCTGCACTTTGCACTGTCAGTCGTTTGCCGCCAACTTCCACAATATCGTTGACCGCCAGTTTCCGGCGTCGTCGAGTTTCAACTTCGCCGTTCACTCGGACGTCCCCGTTTTGGATCATGAACTTGGCGTGCCCTCCAGTTTCTGCAATCGAACTCAGTTTCAGAAATTGATCCAGGCATAGTTTTTTTAATTCGGAATCGGTCACTTCTCCGGTCATGTCAGGTCTCACATCGCGTGGGAAATGATTTGTGGTTTGCAGACGACACTCATCTTCAGGCAAAGGGCAGGTCCAATGACAGAGTTCAGCACCATGCGATTGCCTGCCAATCCCGATGTGATCGCCCCGGATGGTTCGGGAGTACGTATCTTGCTCGGTCTAAACGGCGGCGGGATGGCTCACTTTGAGTTGTCTCCCGGTCAAACGTCGAAAGCGGTGACTCATCGAACCGTCGAGGAGATTTGGTTCTGCCTGTCCGGCCGAGGTGAAATGTGGCGCAAGCAAGCGGACCGCGAAGAGATCGTCTCCCTGGAACCGGGTGTTTGCCTCACGATCCCGCTGAAGACTCACTTCCAATTCCGCTCCTTCGACGCTGAGCCACTCACCGCTGTCGCGATCACCATGCCCCCGTGGCCCGGCGAAGACGAGGCCATCATCGTGCCGGGAAAATGGGAACCAACCGTCGCGTTATCGGAATAACGGCGTTCTGCGAGGGTCTCCCGACCCCGCAGCCGAATGGATCGAAGGTCTCCAGAATTCCGACAGCCTCAGCAAACGCTTCGAGACGCACGACAACTCGCCGTTCGTGGAGTCCTGTGGCCCGTTCACCGACAGGGGATCCCCATTTCTTTATCGAAGTCGGATTTGATTTTGAGACAGCGACGATACTCAGCGTCAACGTCTTTCCAAATCTCTCGCGGCCAGCGTTCGTTTTTGAAATGATCGAGCAAGCGATTCTGCTGGAACAATTCGATGAAATACCCTCGGCGAACATCCGAGTAGTGATCGTGGCCCTTGCTTCAATTCTTCGTCTCGATTGACTTGATTTGAAGTGACTCTCGGCTGAGTCCATGTGACTCCGCAAAGACATACGCCTCTTTCACGGGAAACATTTTTGTACCAGTCACGGACATGGAACTTTCCTTTCATAGTGAAATCGGGCATTCAGATCTCTCACCCAATCCGATCAATCCCCATCCACTTTCTCAGCACTTCCGGGATGACGATGCTGCCGTCGGGTTGTTGGTGGTTTTCGAGGAGGGCGATCATGGCTCGCGTGATCGCGACGGCGGTGCCGTTGAGCGTGTGGACGAAGTGCGTCCCCTTCTTGTCCGGTTGCTTGCAGCGGATGCCGAGGCGTCGAGCTTGGAAGTCGGTGCAGTTGGAGGCGGAGGTGATCTCGCCCCACTCGCCCGCTTCGCCGCGGCCGGGCATCCAGGCTTCGAGGTCGAACTTGCGGTACGCCGGCCCGCCCAGATCGCCGCTGGCGATGTCGAGCACTCGGTACGGAATACCCAAGCCTTGGAAGATGTCTTCCTCGATGCTCAGGATCAGTTCGTGGAACTTGTTGGACTCGGCGAAGTCCGGCGCGGTGAAGCCGAACATCTCGACTTTCGTGAATTGATGCACGCGGTAGATCCCCTTTGTCGCCTTGCCGTGAGCACCCGCCTCGGTGCGGAAGCAGTGCGAGATGCCGGCGTACTTCAACGGCAGCTTTTCGACGTCGAGGATGTGATCCTTCAACATGCCGCCGAGCGTGATTTCAGCCGTCGCGACAAGACTGAGATCGGTCCCCGTGATCGAATAAATCTGCGTCTCCGGACCGCGCGGCTGATAGCCGGTGCCTTCGAGCACATCCATGCGTGCGAGGTCGGGTGTCGTGTGCAGCGTGAACCCTGCGTCTCGGAGTTTGCTGACGGCATACTGAATCAACGCCAGTTCGAGTAGCACCGCTTCGTTTTTCAAGAAGTAAAACCCGTGCCCCGTGACACGAGCACCCGCTTCGAGGTCGATGAGATCATGCTTCTCGGCGAGCGCGACGTGATCGAGTGCTTTGAAGTCGAATTTCTTAATCTCTCCGACAACTCGCAGCACCTTGCTGTCCGCTTCTTTGCCGAGCGGAGCCTCCGGATGAGTCATGTTTGGGATGCCCATCAAAACATCACGCAGTTGCGGTTCGACATCGGCGACTTGCCTCTCGTTGGCAGTGATCGCCTCACGCAGTTCCTTACCCTTCGCGATGAGCTTTTGCTTCTCGTCGGCGTCCTTCGTCTTCGGAATCTGTGCCGAGATTTCTTTTTGGTCACGTCGCAGGTTGTCCCCCTCGACGATCAACTTGCTGCGCTGGTCTCGCAGCGTGAGGAGTTGGCTGAGATCGACAGCCACGCCACGATTGCGGCAGTTCGCTTCGACAGCTTCACGGTTCTCGCAGACAAATTGCAGGTCGAGCATTCTTCGCTTCCAACGTAGGACGGGTCGAGGTACGAGACCCACCATTGGTGTGAGTTGCGATTGTTGGCGGGTCTCGTGCCTCGACCCACCCTACTTCAATCCAACGCGATGATGTGGTTGCTGAGTCGGCGGTAGCCCGCCTCAGTGATCAGATAATTGTGTTCGATGCGGACTCCGCCGACCCCTTCGACGTACAGGCCGGGCTCGAGCGTCAAGACGTCGCCTGCTTCCAACACGTCCTCCGACTGCGGTACGAGGATCGGAGGTTCTGGATGCGCCAGGCCGATGCCGTGACCAGCGTGATGGGTGAGGTGATCGTAACCCTGCGCAGCGAATGGCGACGATTTGTATTGAGCACTCGCGGCGGCGAAGACATCGGCGGCTCGTGCTCCGGCTTTGAGAACTTCCTCTGCGGCGGCCATCGCGGCTTGGCAGACGGCGAAGACTTCTCGCTGCTGATTAGATGGCTTGCCGATGGCGATGACGTTGGTGAAATCGCTGCGATAGCCTTCCAGCACTGCCGAATAGTCGAGGACGAAAAGCTCACCCGGTTGCATCGCGTGAGTCGTTGGCAATCCGCCGGACTTCGGCTGCGCGGGGCTGTTCGCGCGAAAGTCGCCGTAGATGAGGCCGACTCGGCCGGCTGCGGCCAGAACAGCGGACAGTACGCCGCGGTAGGCGTCCAACTCGGTCATGCCCGGCTTCACGTTCTCACGTGCCCACGCATGACCCACGTCGGTGGCACGCATGCACTGTTCGAGCAGGGCGATCTCGTCCGGCTCTTTTCGGCGTCGCAGGTTGCGAATCAGCGAACCAACTTCGGCGGGGACCAATTCCGCATCGCCGACTCCGAGCGCATCGCGTGCTCCAACCGGTAGCCATTCGGCTTCGATTGTCCCCTTGCGGCCACGCAGCTTGCCGGCGACTTGCAGCACGGCGCGGAACAAAACGTGATCGCGGTTCGCTACCGAGTGCTGATGGTCGTACCACTTCTCGACCACCTTGTCATCGACGAACGCCTCGCCGACTCCCGACTTTAACGAAAAGTTGTCGCCCAGCAGCGTCGCTTTGCCGTCTCGTTCGAGCAACAGCAACGCTCGTTCGCCGCCGGAGAAACTAAACGGCGGAATCCAAAAGTTCGCAAGGTATTTGACGTGTCGCGGATCGGCGATCAGCAGCCATTCGACGTCGTGCGGCACGACGTTCCAAAGTCGGGCGCGGCGAGTGAGGCAGCCTTCTTTCGTGAGCATTACTCCAAAGTCCCTTCTACTCCCTTCCCACACTTACTCCTACTCCTACTCGAATTGAATTTCGTCCGAGTAGGAGTAGGAGTAAGAGAAGAAGCCATGTTGTCGGCTATTCAAACCCCTTGGCCGCGAGCCAGCGTTCGGCGTCGAGGGCGGCTTGGCAGCCGCTGCCGGCGGCGGTGATCGCTTGACGGTAGTAATCGTCGGCCACGTCGCCGGCGGCGAAGACCCCTTCGACGCTGGTGAAGGTTCGCTGCGGAGTTGTCCAGACAAGATATTTTTTCGCGGTCAGCGCGAGCTGCCCATTCAGGAAATCGGTGTTCGGCGTGTGGCCGATCGCACAGAAATAGCCTGAGCAATCGACTTGCTCGGTCTTCAACGGATCGACTGTGCTTTGTAGTCGGACGCCGGTGACTCCGGCCTTGTCGTCACCGAGAACCTCGGCAACCGTCGAGTTCCATTTCACTTCGATCTTCGGATTCTTGAGGACTCGTTCTGCCATGATCTTGCTGGCTCGAAACGTGTCGCGACGATGCGTGATGAAGACTTTCGAGGCGAACTTCGAGAGGTAGCTGGCCTCTTCCATTGCGCTGTCACCGCCGCCGACGACGACCAACGGTTTGTTCCGGAAGCGAGGCAACGCACCGTCACAGACCGCACAGGCCGAGACGCCGCGATTTTTGAAGCGGTCTTCGCTTTCCAGGCCGAGATAATTGGCTCGCGCGCCGGTGGCAATGATGATCGACAATGCTCGAATCGTTTGGCCTTCAAGCGTCTTCAGCACGAACGGATGCTGGCTGCAATCGACATCGACGACGTCGTCGGTGATAACTCGCGTGCCGAAATTGGTGGCTTGCTGCCGCATCAACTCGACGAGGTCCGGGCCGTCGATGCCGTGTGAGGCGTCCGGGTTGAGCATCATTTTGCGGTTGTCGCTGATCGCGGTCTTGAGGTACTCGTTAAGGTTGCCGGCCGGGAACCCCGGATAGTTTTCGACCTCGCTGGTCAGCGCGAGTTGGCCTTTCGGCAGCGTCCCCTTGATGCGATTCTCTTCGGTCATCGCCCCTTCGATGCAAAGCGGATTGAGGCTAGCTCGTGCGGCATAAATCGCGGCGGCCCAGCCGGCCGGGCCGGAGCCGATGATGACGACATGTTCGGAATGATCGGACACGGGGGAACTCCAGATTGTTTCGTGGAGCACGATTTCATCGTGCTGATGAAAGGCTTCAGAAGACGAGGAACGGGAAGTTTGAAAACGTGCCCCACGTCGCGGCGAACAATATGCGACGGGCGCGGGTCGCGGCAAACGAGGCGTGAGTGAATTGCTGCGGCGGACGAAGTCTCCATAATCTACCCGCAGCGCTCGGAGCCACTCATTGAAAAAGGGCAGCGGATGCGAGACGTCTTGACGTTACTGCTGGCCGGAGGCAAAGGAGAGCGGCTGATGCCGCTGACTCGTGACCGTGCCAAGCCCGCGGTCCCCTTCGGAGGTTGCTACCGCATCGTCGATTTCACGCTGTCGAATTGCGTCAACAGCGGGCTGCGTCGGATTCTGGTGCTCACGCAATACAAAGCCGCGAGCCTCGATCGGCACATCAACTTGGCGTGGCGGTTTCTGTGCCGGGAACTGGATGAGTTCATCGACATTTTGCCGCCTCAGCAACGCATCGGTGAGCAGTGGTATTCCGGCACCGCCAATGCCGTCTACCAGAACATCTACTCGATCGAGAAGGCCCGCTCGAAATACGTGCTAATCCTCTCCGGGGATCACATCTACAAAATGGATTACTCGGAGATGCTCCGCGACCACATCGACTCGGGAGCGGACTTGACGATCGGCAGCTTGCCGGTCGATCTCCGTGATGGGAATCAGTTCGGCGTCATGCAGGTCGACGCCGATCGGAGAATCGTGAATTTTCGCGAGAAGCCGGCCGATCCCGACCCAATCCCCGGTGATCCCGGGCGCTGCTTGGCGTCGATGGGAATTTACGTCTTCAACACGAAATTTCTCTTCGAGCAGCTCTGCAACGACGAGACGAACCAGAGCAGCTCCCACGATTTCGGCAAGAACATCATTCCTGCTGTCGTGCGGACGCATCGCGTGCGAGCGTTTCCGTTCCGCGACCGGGATACGAATCAGGCTCAGTATTGGCGCGACGTCGGCACGCTGGAGGCGCTGTTCGAGGCGAACATGGACCTTATCGCCGTGCAACCGCCGTTCAACTTGTACGACACGTCTTGGCCGATCCGGACCTATCACGCTCCGTTGCCGCCGCCGAAATTCGTCTTTGCGGACATGCAGGAGAACCAACCCCGAGTCGGCCTCGCGCTCGACAGTTTGGTCAGCCAAGGCTGCATCGTGTCCGGGGGGCGTGTCGAACGTTCGATTCTCTCCTCCAACGTGCGTATCAACAGTTATGCCGACGTGCGCGAGTCGATCCTGCTGAGCAACGTTACGATCGGTCGGCACGCTCGAATTCGCCGTGCGATCATCGATAAGGGCGTGCAGGTTCCCGAAGGCATGGAGATTGGCTACGACCTCGAGCACGACCGCCAACGTGGCTTCACGGTCACGGAAACCGGACTGGTCGTCATCGCGAAATCAGATGGATCGAGCCAACTGGCTGATCTGGATTGAGTTTCGTGGCGGATGCGTCTCGCATCCGACCGACGCGAGACGCGTCGGCCACGGAAAGAAAAATCCCGGAAGCAGCTGGTCCCAGGGGGGCGAAGGACTCTGGCTACTTCCGGGAGGCGATTGCGAATTGTGTTATCTTTGACGTTCCGTTTTTGTTCGTTCCGTCCAAGGCAGACGGACAATATGACTTCTCCAAAAACGGGTCAACACGACTTTTGTGGATTCAAGAAGTCTTCAGAAAACGCTGATTCGTGAGGCAAAAAATGCCGGAGCAACAAGGGCTGACGGAGTGCCAAGTCGAGATGACGATCATCGACATGGATGGTGTTTTCGCATTCTATCCGGCCGGATCACGGTTACTCGATTCTCGTTGGAATGAGGTTCAAACAAGGTTTGAGCAATGCTCCGATTTGGCGGCAGTCATTCGTGTCTTTGGAGACAACTGGTTCACGAGACTGTTTGGCGAAACGTGGTCGGCGTTGCCGAGCCGCTTGGCCTCGCTGGCGATTCGCCCCCCTTCCGCGAGTTACCTATCGCTGCGACCTGACTTCGATCCGTTGCTTTTCGGAACGCGGCTGCTCAGCAGTGCGAGTACGTTTTCACATTGGATGCGGCTCATCGACCTCGCCAAAGATGCCTCTCGTGTGGAAGTGCATTCGATCCCAATCGAATGGACTTCGACAGACGCAGCTGCGAAGGCCACCGATCTTGATGAGTGTTTCTTGCCGGAACTGCTTTCAACTCCGCCGTGCCGCGAATTGTCTTGGGTGTTCGGAGAATTGAAGCTGGCTCGACTGAGCGACCTGTGCGGCGAGGTTGTCTCGCCAGCCGACGCGACCGCTGTGCTGGCTGGCTTGTGGCTGTTGCTCGGCGATGCCGACGCCAGTCATCGGCAGTCGCAGTCGATTGAGGAAGAAGGCCGTCACCGTTGTGGCAACTTCTGGCACGCGATCATGCACCGCCAGGAACCGGACTACGGCAACTCGAAATACTGGTTTCGCCGAGTCGGTCAGCATTCGATCTTTCCAGAACTCGCTCGCTGGGCCGACGAGTTGATCGGGGCTGATGGCTCGGAGTCTGCTCGTCGTTGGCGAACGAAACTTGGAACGCCCGATCGGTGGGATCCGTTTGCATTCGTCGATTGGTGCGAAGCGGCGGCTCGCGAGGCGGATGTTCGACAGACGCAATTGATCCGTCGAATTCAATTCGTTGAGATGCACCTATTGCTGCGAGCGTCGTTTGAGGATGCAACGCGATCAACGTAGGCCAGTCACTCCGTGACCGGAGCGGGATTCGATTCACGGAGTGAATCGTCTACTTTGCGGCTTCGCCGCCCGGCAGATCTTCTTCGTCTTTCAGAAGTCGCCGCAACTTCTCGCGGAGTTCCGCGCGGCCGCGATGGATGCGGCTGCGGACGGTGCCGATCGGACACTTCAGCAACTCGGCGATCTCTTCGTACTTCATCTCTTCCATTTCGGCCATAACTAGCGGGATGCGGAACTCTGCGGTCATCTGCGCGAGTGCCTCGCGGACGATGTGTTGACGCTCAGCTTGTTCCATGGGCTGGTCGGGCTGCATGTCGCGGCGCGGGTCGGTCGGTTCGAGACCGATGCGTTCCTTCGTCGCTTCAATGGATGTTCCGAGAGAGCGGTTCTTGCGGCGGAAGTTGACCGAGGCGTTCATCGCGATGCGGAACAGCCACGAATAGAACTGCGAGTCACCTCGAAACGTCGCCAGCTTCTGAAACGCCAGCACGAACGCTTCTTGAGCAACGTCCTTGGCATCCTCGGCCGAACCGGTCATGTGAACCAGCGCGCCGTACAGCCGGTTCTGGTAACGCGAAACCAACTCGCCAAACGCTGCCGTGTCACGGGCCAGCGCGGCGGCGATCAACTCCTGGTCACTGAGTTCGGCGCGAGGTTCGTCCAAGATGAGGCGTGCGTCCTGCTGGCGAATGGGAGATTTCCTCGGAGCAGGATGCCAACTCAACGTCCGACGATCAACCCGGCGAGCGTCTCAGGAGCGGTGGCCGCATCGTCGCCAGCCCGATTCCGCCGGCCAACATGGCCAGACTGATCCATTGAGCGATCGTCAACGATGTCCCGAATTGTCCCATTTCGTCGCCGCGAAGACGCTCAATGAAAAATCTCGTCACGGGATACGTCAGTAGAGCCAGCGTGACCACGGAACCGTCGCGGGCTCGGATCGGGTAATAGGCCAAAGTCAGCAGGCACAGCAGCATGCCGTCGATGACGCTGTAAAGCTGAGTCGGATGAATCGGCAAGCTCGCGGCCGCATCGTCCGGCAAGAACCCCCGCTGCAACTGAGCCTTGAAGGGAACGCTGTCCACCGGGAATTCAACTCCCCACGGCAATTCGCACCGATCGCCGAAGCAGCAGCCGTACAAGAAACAACCGAGCCGTCCAAACGCGATCCCCAGAAATATCGACGGCACGATCAGGTCGCCCAGCTTCCACGCCTCCAGATTTCGTGAGCGGCAGAACCACCAATACACGACCGCTCCGGCGGTCAAGCCTCCGTACAACACCAAGCCGCCGTCCGGCAGATTGATCGCGGCCTTCAAATAGTCGGCGGCGGTTTGACAGTTGGCAAAGACTCGATCGCCATGCTGGATTAAATAAAACAGCCGCGCGCCACCGACTCCGGAGATCAGAAACAAAAACGTCAGATCCCAAATCGTCTCTGGTGGAAATCCAACCTTGGTCGCTCGACGCGCGGCCAGCAGAGTCGCGGAGACGAAGCCCAGGCACATCATCAGACCGTAACCAAAAATCGGAATTCCCGGATTCGGACCGAACCGCGCCGCAATGGTCGGAGCGAGCACGATCGCTGCGCCGAAGACTCCAAAGGTCACAAGATCGCCTGTCAGCGGAGGTCCAACTCCGGCGCGACGTGCTCGAAACCAGAAGAACAATCCCACCGCCAGCCACACGCCGAGCAGCAACCCGAAGCCGAACACCGGCAGCTTGCCGAGCGGACCCAGGTCGAGGTATCCATCGAGCGGAATGCGGAACAAAATCGGCCGCATGACACTTCCATTCATTCGCCCCACCGACCTTGCCCCGGTGGGGTGAAATTGAACTCAAGGAATCAACAGGTTATCGATCAACCGAGTCGGTCCCACGCGAGCCGCCACCAGCGCGACCATGCGCGGTTGCGGATCGCTCAACTCGACCAAAGAGTCGGGATCGGCGATCGTCGCGTAATCGACAAAGACGCCGGGAGTCTGTTCCATTTCCGCCCGCATGACCAGACGAATTACCTCGAGGTTAGTCTCACCTGCCTGCACCTTATCGCGAGCCAAACACAACGCTCGGTGCAGCGACAGCCCCGACGCTCGTTCGGTGGGGCTGAGGTAAACATTGCGACTGCTCAGAGCCAATCCGTCAGGATCACGTACCGTCGGACAAGTGACGATCTCAGTCGGCATGTCCAGATCGCGGCACATGCGGCGGATGATCGCTTGCTGCTGAAAATCCTTCTGTCCGAAGTACGCCTTGTCCGGCTGAGTCAGATTCAGCAGCTTCGCCACGACGGTCGTCACGCCGCGAAAATGAGTCGGCCGGATCACTCCCTCCCAATTCGCCGTCAGCCCGTCGACAGCGACGAACGTCGCGAACTCGGCGGGGTACATCGCACGGATGTCGGGATGAAACAGCAGATCGACTCCTGCCTCGCGGCACTTGTCACAGTCCACCTCGAATGGACGAGGATATTTCTGCAGGTCTTCCTGCGGCCCGAACTGCTTCGGATTCACAAACAGCGTCGCAATGACGAAGTCGCATTCCGTACGAGCCTGCTGCATCAAACTGACGTGTCCGGCGTGCAGCGCGCCCATCGTCGGCACGCAGCCGATGAGCTGGCCGGCATGTCTGGCTGCGGCGACGCGGCGACGCAACCCGGCGATATCGGCGGTGATCAACATCGATCGCGGCAAAGAATCAGGGGACACTCCGGGGAACTCCTCAGGGTGGAAATTCAAGTGTTCGGTGGGCTGGATTCTATTGACGTTGCAAACCGCGGAAAGTCCCGCGACTCTGGTGTCTGGCAACGAATCAGTCGCTGCGTGGAGAGTTGTGCGAAATGAACATCAACCGATCACGATTCGCCAACCTCTCGCGAACGGCGACAGTTCGTCGACTTTTGGCGATGGTTCTGGTGGTCTTGGCATTTCTCTCCTGGCCGGATTCCGTGTCGGCTCAAACGTTCGCCAAGTCGAGCGGCAAAGAAAAGGGCAAGAAGGTGGACTCCGCTCTGCCAAACGGGCCACGAGACTATCGCTCGGCGAATTTTCTGGTGCATACCGACTTGCCCGCCGACGAAGCCAACGACTTGCTCAAGCGTTTGGAAACCATGCTGGCGTTGATCTCGAAGTATTGGGGCAAGCCCAACAAACAGACCATCGAGATGTTCGTGGTCCGCGATCTGGAAGTTTGGCCTCCAAATGCTCTGGAGCGGATTGGTCGTGAGTCGATTGAGCAGCGAGCGGGCATCACCATCTCAAGCACTTCGGTGAATCGGCAGACGGGCCAGTTGCTGGCTGCGAAGTCGCGGGTGTACGCGATTGCCGATCGAGGTGTACCGCAGCATGAGGCGGTCCATGCTTACTGCCATCAATCGTTCGGTCGAGCCGGTCCAACCTGGTACGCCGAAGGATTGGCTGAGATGGGGCACTGCTGGCGCGAAGGGGAGTCTCGCGTGCATTGCCTGCCCCATGTCGTGAAGTACTTGCGAAGCGTTGAACCGAAACCGCTCCGAGCGATCGTCAACGGTCGCGACCAGACTGGCGACTCATGGCAGAACTACGCTTGGCGCTGGGCGCTCTGCCATCTGCTGGCGAACAATCCGAACTACTTTGATCGCTTCCGTCCGTTGGGATTGGGAATCTTGGCGGATCAACCCGACGCCACGTTCGAGCGCGTCTACGGTTCAATGTCGCAGGAGATCGCGTTCGAGTATCTGTTCTTTTTGCAACACTTCGACTTGGGCTACGAGGTCACGCTGACCGCCTGGGACTGGAAGACGAAATTCCGCTCCGCGACCGCGACATTGCCCGTCACCTGCGTCGTCGAGGCCAAACGCGGGTGGCAAGCGTCGCGGTTACAGGTTAAAGCGGGCGACGAGATCGAAGTCTCCGCCGAGGGAACTTGGAGCCTGTCGGCTGATGGTCCGGAATTCACCCCGTTCGGTATTGAGTTGCCGGTTGCTAAACCAGACTCCGAGAAGCCTGGCAAGGTTCCAAAGTCCGCGACGCCGAAACGAGCATCCAAAGCGGGCACCGAAGCACTCGAAGAATTGCCGAGTGTCATGCGCTACGAATCACGGTTCAAACCCGGCCAATTGGTCGGAGTATTACTCAACGATTACGAACTGAGCGAGCCATTCCCGATCCCGGCGGACGGGGCCTTTGTCGCTCCTGGTGATGGACAACTTTTCTTGCGCTGTGAAGAGGCTTGGAATCGCCTGGCCGACAACAAAGGCAAGGTCAACGTAAAGTTCAAAGTGAAGGCGGACAAATGAGACCTCAATCCGTGACGCCACCGACCCGGCATCGGTGGTTCAACGACTTCTGCACGACTGACTGGTTTCCATAGAGTGAAGTACAAGTCGATAGTTACCAAGAATTGAGTCGACTGCGCGCGGCGGAAAATCCCCCGCCGCCAACCCCTATGCCTGCGGGCTGATTCTCAGAAATCTGTCCCGTGTCAAACCATCTATCCCATTCTTAACCCAGCGCAGTTAAACCTTGGGCAGGATCAGTGCCGGAAATCTGAAAATCAGAATCAAACTCCGTAACTTGGGTTAGTTAGCCGCGAGCAATCACCTCGTGAACAATCGATTCACGAACCACTCAGAAAGCCTCCTCATGCAACCCCTGTTGTTCCTCCGCCTGTGGATCATGGTCTTCCTGCACTACTTCGTCTGGAGCGCGTGGTACGTCACAATGGGGACGTACCTCGACAAGACCCTGCACTTTGAGGGTGGACAGATCGGACTGGCTTATGGCTCGACCGCCGTCGGCGCTCTGGTGTCGCCGTTCATCGTCGGAGTCTTGGCCGACCGCTTTTTCGCGACGCAACGGATTCTGGCGTTTCTGCATCTGGCCGGAGCGGCTTTGCTGTACCTCGTATCGACGCTGGACAGCTTCGGGCAATTCTATCCCGCGCTGTTGGCCTACACAGTGACGTACATGGCGGGACACGGACTGACCAACGCACTCACACTGCATCACTCGAAGAACCCGGCTAAGGAGTTTCCGCTGGTGATGGTCATGGCGAGCGTCGGCTGGATCGCGGCGGGACTCGTAGTCAGTTGGTTGAAGCTCGAAAACTCGGCCAGCATGTTTCATCTCGCGGCTGGAGCAGCATTGGTGATGGGGCTGTACTCGCTGACGCTGCCACATACTCCGCCCAAGGGAGCAAACACCCCGGTGTCGCTCGGCGCGCTGCTGGGTTTCGACGCGCTGAAGCTGATGCGCGATCGGTCGTTCGCAACCTTCATGGTCTGCTCGTTTCTGATCTGCGTGCCGCTGAGCTTCTATTTCAGTTGGATGAACGTGTTCATGACCGAACTCAAAATCGAGAACTCCGCCGCGAAGATGACGCTCGGCCAGGTTTCAGACGTCGTGTTCCTCGTGCTGCTGCCGTTTCTGCTGCCACGGCTCGGAGTGAAGGGTGTCCTACTGGTGGGCATCGCGGCCTGGGCGGTACGTTTCGGACTCTTCTCGGCCTTCGCCAGCAACAGCGACGCGTTGTGGATGTTGTTCGTCGGCATCTGCGTGCATGGGATGTGCTACGACTTCATCTTTGTGATGGGCCGGATGTACGTCGACAAGCACGCCGGCCAAGACATCCGCGCCGCCGCTCAGGGGCTGCACGGAGTGGTCACGCTCGGCGCGGGCATGTTCATCGGCTCGTGGCTCTCCGGCGTCGTCGGCGAGTACTACAAATCGGGCGAGACGCACCGGTGGCAGGAAATCTGGATGATCCCCGCCGCCATGTCCGCCGTGCTGATCGTGGTCTTCGCGCTGCTGTTCAACGAGCGACGAGAATCTTCTCCGCCGACATCGTGAGCGTCTCTGCTCAGGCCAGGATCTGCGAGATCACCTCGCCATCCACGTCGGTCAGGCGATAGTCGCGACCGGCGTGGCGGTACGTCAGGCGTTCGTGGTCCAGGCCGAGCAGGTGCAGGATCGTGGCGTGGAAGTCGGGCATCGTGACTTTGTTCTCGGCGACGTAGTAGCCGTACTCGTCCGTCTGACCGTAGGCCATGCCGCCTCGGACTCCGCCGCCAGCGAGCCAGACGCTGAAGGCATGCGGGTGATGATCACGACCGTCGGTCCCCTGAGCGGCCGGAGTGCGACCAAACTCGGTGCCGAAGATGACCAGCGTGTCGTCGAGCATTCCGCGCGACTTCAGATCGGTCAAAAACGCGGCGATCGGCTGATCGACTTTCTTGGCGTTGGTCGTGTGATTGTTCCGCAGGCCGCCGTGCGCGTCCCAGTAATTTCGTGGGTAGCTGAAGTTGACCTGCACGAATCGGACACCCGCTTCGAGCAACCGCCGGGCCTGCAAACATTGCCGTGCGTACTCGTCGGTCGGTTCGGTGCCGACTCCGTACAGAGCCTGCGTCGCGGCGGATTCGCGGCTCAGGTCCATCACCTGCGGAGCTTGAGCCTGCATCCGATAGCTCATCTCGAATGCCGCGATGCGAGCCTCAAGCTGCGGCGCGGCGCCGACTCGTTCGAGATGCGTTCTATTGCGGCGGGCCAGCAGGTCGAGTTGCAGTCGTTGCAGCGCCGGGTCGTCGCCTGGAGTGAGGTTCGACAACTTGGCATCTTTGTAGTTCGTGCTGCCGTCGCCGATGCGGGTTCCCTGAAAACTGGCGGGCAAAAACGCCGAGCCGTAATTCTGTGCCCCACCGTGATACAGCGACGGGCTGAGGCTGATGAACCCCGGCAGGTTCTGGTTCTCGGTGCCGAGTCCGTAGAGCGTCCACGCGCCGAGGCTCGGCCGAGCGAAGACGCCGCTCCCGGTGTTGATGTTAAGCAACGCCGGGCCATGCGAAACCTGATCGCCGCCGTTCATCGAACGGATGACGCAGATGTCGTCGATGCACGATCCGATCTGCGGAAACAGATCGCTGACTTCGATCCCGCTCTCGCCGTACTTCTGAAACTGCCACGGCGACGCCAACAGGTTGCCGGTCGGAGCGAATTCGAACTTCGGCTTCGCAAACGGCAGCGGCCGGCCGTTGTGCTCAGCGAGTTTCGGCTTGTGGTCGAACGAATCGACGTGCGAAACGCCTCCGTGCATGAACAGGAACACGACCCGCTTCGCCCGGCCCGGCTGATGAGGCTGTTGCGGGGAAAGCGGGTTGGTCGATGACCCCGCGTCTGCGCAAGTCTCATCCGCGAGCAGGCTCAACAACGCGAGGTTGCCGAATCCACAAGCCGATCGTTGCAACCAGTCGCGGCGGGAAAGGGATGTCGTCATGGCTTTTTCACTCCACATACACGAACTCGTTCGAGCACAGCAAAGACTGGCAATAGCTCTGCCAGGCGGCGAGGCGGCGGACTTCTTCGGGATGATCTTGAATCGAAGGAGTCTTCAAGTAGGCGGTGAGGAACTCGCTGGCTTGAGATTGTTCGTCAGCGGACGCAGCCCGGCCTAATGCCAAGCGATGTGCCTGTTCGATGCGTTGCGGGTCCGACAGTGATTTGTCGGCCAAAAGCCGCTCAGCAAAGGCGCGGGATTGGTCTCGGACGAACGGGCTGTTGAGCAGGAACAACGACTGCGATGCGACCGTCGTTTCGTTGCGTTGCGCGGTGACTCCGTTGGGATCGGCCGCGTCGAACAGGGCCAGAACATCCGGCAGCATGTTGCGGACGACTGGCAAGTAGATGCTCCGTTTGGCGAACGTCGTGTAGTACGGATCGTCGGCGGCGACTCGGTTGGGCAGGATCATCGCGCCGATGTTCTCGGCCTTGCTGACCATAAACTCGCCACTTTCGTTCGAGCCGGGGGCTCGATCGAGCTTACCGCTGACGGCCAACATGGCATCGCGCAACTCTTCGGCGGAGAGTCGGCGTCGGGGAAGCAGCATGGAGTTTTCTTCATTCCGCATTCGGTACGCTGACGACAGCACCATCAGACGGTGCATCGCCTTCATGCTCCAACCGCTTTCGACGAACCGCGAGGCGAGCCAATCGAGCAACTCCGGATGCGATGGCCGTTCACCGCGTGTGCCGAAGTTGTCGCTCGTCCCCACGAGTCCTCGGCCGAAGTGGTGCTGCCAGATGCGATTGACCATCACGCGCGCCGTCAGCGGATTGGCGGGGCTGGCGATCCAGCGGGCGAGTTCCAATCGGCCACTCGTCGTCACCGAATCAGCGAGCCGGGCGGCGTCAGCCCCTGGACTTTCATCGGCTGCGTTGTTCGGTCCGAGGGCTGACGCCACTCGGCTCGCCAGGATTTGGACGAATCCGCGAGGCACGGTCGTTCCCAGCGTGAAGCGATTGCCACGCAGATGAACTCGCAGGTTGCGCGGGGCCGAATCTTTGGGAGCCATGACCGTGACTGGCTCTTTGCCCTCGCCTTGCGGCACCGGGAATTCCCACCACATCGTCGCGTTGCGAACTTCATTCTGGAACGGCTCGGTGCTGCGGAAGATGCCGGCCAGAGCGTAGTAATCCGTCGTGCGGATCGCGTCTAACTTGTGATCGTGACAACGGGCACACGCAACGGTCAGGCCCAGCATCGCCCGTCCGGTCACATCGATTTGATCATCGACGATGTCGAGCCGCGATTGCTCCTTGTCGGTTTCGGCGAGTGCCTTCGGGCCGACCATCAGATAACCCGTTGCGATGATCCGCCGCGTGTTCGTCTCGACCGAGTCGGTTGGCGTCAGCAAGTCGCCCGCGAGTTGCTCGATGAGGAATTGGTCGTACGGCAGGTCGCGATTGAAGGCGTCGATGACGTAGTTGCGATACCGCCACGCGAACCGCATCACGGCGTTGGCGTCGTTGGCGGTCGACTCGGCGTAGCGCACGACATCGAGCCAGTGTCTTGCCCACCGTTCGCCGTAGTGCGGCGAATCGAGCAACCGGTTCACGACCTTTTCGTAGGCTTGCGGCGAATCGTCGCTCAGGAATGCGGCGACCTCGTCGGGAGTCGGCGGGAGTCCTGTCAGATCGAACGTGACTCGCCGCAGCAGCGTCAGTTTGTCGGCCTGCGGAGCGGGATTGATTCCCTTCGCTTCCAGTTGCTGGAGCACGAATCGGTCGATTGGCGACTTGATCCAGCTCTCGTTTTTCACGTTCGGCGGAGCGAAATCCTTTATCGGTTGGTACGCCCAGAAAGATTTTTCTTCCGCCGTGAAGACCGCGCGCGGTGCAGAGTCTTGCAGCGGCTTGAACAGCAAGCCGAACTTGTCGGCCAGATGACATTCGACGTTGAGCCGCTGCGAATCGGTCAGCGCCTGGTTGTAGATGAGCACTTCGCCGAGATCGCCTTGAATAGAACCGGCCCAGCTCAGCGTCTTGCCGAGATACACGCCGATGTCGGTTCGATGCTGGATGTCAGGCACACCATCACGACCTTCGAGAGGTTCGCCTTTCGGCCGCAGTACCGCCTCGCCATTGACGAACATTCGCGTCGTCGTCCGCATGGCGCCGGGTTGCTTGGTGATCGTCAGCAAGATCGGCTTGCCGTAATGCAGCTTGAACGAACCGCTCCCCAGCGAGGCATCGTGATTCCAACCACCCGCGAAATGGAGCGCGTGATCTTCGCTCCGATTGATCTGCACCAGTGCCGCAAGCGGCTTTCCCGGATCGCTTGGAAACGCCGGATTGCCAATTCCCAGCACGCCGTCGTAGGGGGGCTGAGCCTCATGCGGTTGCAGATTCATGACCAGCACGATGGTCAATGCCGCATCGCCGCGAATATCGACTGGCCGATCCGGTGACGAAGCCAAGCCGGTGCTCGTCTCGAACCGCACGCTGGGCCGTTTGAAGAGCGTGCTCTCGCGGACGAACTTCGCCGGCAATCCGACGCCGCCGACGCGCACTCCCTTCGTGGCCGAGACGTCGCGACCGTGGCCGCTCTGATCCGGCCAGACATGCACCGGCTCGCCGTCACCATGCGTGAGTGAATCGGCACGCAACCAAAGCTGCAACGACTTCGCCAACTCACCGTCATTCGGTGGCGTCGACACGATGGAACTCAACGGCGTTGCGGCTGTCGTTGCCACGGCGGTCATCGGTCCCGGCCAAACCGCTCCCGACTTGATCCACTCAGCCAGCGCCGCGATTTGAGTCTCGTTCAACTTCCCATTTGGCGGCATCGCCAGCCCGTCCTGATGCCGCACCGCCTTCATCAGCCGACTCTCGTCCGGCTTTCCTGCCACGATTGCCGGCCCCGTCTCGCCCCCCTTCAGCAGTGCCTCACGCGAATCGAGCCGCAACTTGCCTTTGATCATCGTCCCCGCGTGGCACTTGTGGCATCGCTCGACCAACAGCGGGCGGACTCTCGATTCAAAGAACTTGTCTGCGTCGGCCGGCTTATCTTGAGCGAGAACGCCTAGCGACCACCCGACGAGCGTCATCAAAACGAGCGCTGCGATTGGCTTCGAAGTCATCGTCCAAACCCTTTCGGCTGGCCGCGGTGTTCTGTCGTGAACCTAACCCGGCAGCATAACTCGTCCGCCGCTGACGACCAGCGATTGGCCGGTGATGAAACTGGATTCGTCACTGAGCAGGAAGCGAATGGTCGCAGCGATTTCCTCGGGCTTGCCCAGGCGGTGCATCGGCGTATTGTCGATGACGTACTGCTTCGCAGCGCCAGTGATCAATTGGCCCATCTCGGTCTCAATCAGGCCGGGGCAGATCGTGTTGATACGGATGTTGTGCTCGGCCCAAGCTTCGGCCAGACAGCGAGCCATCGCGATGACTCCAGCCTTTGCCGCCGAGTAGTGGACTTGGTTCTTGCGTTCGCGCAGCGCCGCGATCGACGACAGCAGTACCATCCGCCCGAACTTGCGAGCGATCATCTCGTCCTTCAGGGCGTAGATGACGTGAAACGTGCCGTCGAGATTCACGTTCATGACTTGTCGCCACGTTTCCCAGGTGACGTTTGCCGCCGGCTCAAGAATGCTCAGTCCGGCCGAATGCACCAGCATGTCGATCGGTCCAAACGCCGCGCGAGTTTCCTCAACCATGCGTTGCACGTCCTCGGCCGAGGTCACGTCTGCCTGCACGGCAATCGCCGAGCCGCCTGAAGCCGCGATCTCATTCACCACCTCGTCGGCTTTGTCTCGGCGAGTGACGAAGTTGACTCCGACCCGCGCCCCTTCGCTTCCCAGTCGGAGTGCGGTTGCTCGGCCGATGCCCCGCGAACCGCCCGTCACCAAAACAGTCTTTCCAGAGAACTCATTCGTCGGCATGTCGGACTCTCCTTCGCGTGGATCGATCTCGTTGACGGTTGTCGTCATGCTCGATGCAGTTTCAAAACTAATTGGATAGGCTTTCGCGTCTGAGGGAAAATGGCAAGGCGGCGGCGAATGTTAATCGGATCAGCCTGGAAAGGCTGACCTGCGGAATTGGAATGTCGATGATTCCACCGGCGATGTTGACAGAACTGGCCTCGTGGCGAGCGGACCTGGAGCCTGCGGGGGAGTGGCCTGCTCGGCAGATGGCTCGACTGGCCGAGGCGGGCGTGTTCGGCTGGTTGATCCCGCGCCGCTGGGGAGGCAGTGAACTCGATGAGCCGGAGATTCTCGGCGGATACCTCGAACTTTCGGACGCATGTCTGACGAGTGCGTTCATTCTCACGCAGTTCAATGCGGCCGTGCAAAAGCTGGTGACGTGCGGATGCGAATTGTTGCAAGAGACATGGTTGCCGCGACTCGCTCGCGGCGAGTGCTTCACGACGGTGGGCATCTCGCATTTGACGACGTCCCGTTCACGCGGTCCCGGATCGGCCGTAATCGCCGAGCCTGGTGGCGAGTGCTTTCGGCTCAGCGGTCACATTCCGTGGGTCACTGGTGCAAACGCCGCGCAGTTGATCGTCGTCGGAGGGACCGCTCCCAACGGTGAGCAACTGCTGGCGGCGATCGAGACGACGGCTCCCGGACTGACGATCGCTCCAACGCAGACTTTTCTCGCGCTGACGGCGTCCCAAACCGGGTCGATTGAATTGCGCGACGTGACGATTCGACCGGAGCAAATCGTCGCCGGTCCTGCCCCCGAAGTCCTAAAGGTCGGCAGTCGCGGCGGAACAGGATCGTTGACCACGTCCGCTCTGGCGCTGGGCACATCGCGATCGACGCTGCGAGCACTGCGTGACGAACTGCGTCAGCCCCCCAGTCTCGAACCGGTCATCTCGCAACTCGCGGACGAAGGTCGCTTGCTGGAAGACGCGCTGTTCACCGCCAGCCGCGGACAACCCGGAGCATGGTCGGCCGAACAAATTCGGCTCCGAGCGAATTCGTACATCACTCGTCTCGCTCAGAGTTCTCTGGCCGCCGCCAAAGGGACCGGGTTCGTCAGCGGGCATCCGGCCGAACGAGCGATTCGGGAGGCAATGTTTTTCTACGTCTGGTCCTGCCCGCAGACCGTGGTGCTAGACAACCTGCAAGAACTCGCGTGCCGCAACGTCGAAGACCGATTTGTGAAACCACAGGATTCGTAGATGGGGATGAGCGTCTGAGGTTCTGAAGGGAGAGTGGTGTTTTGGTGACAAATCATCACCTCGAAATCAGGAGCCTCAGACAGGACGACTTAAGCGGTGTTCGTGGGGCTGGACTATCGCCAGGCGTTTGTGCAGATGCGTGTGTTGGATGCGAACGTGACGCTGTTGATGAATCGGAAGTGCGGGAATTCGGCGGCGGCGTTGGTCGAAGCAGTTGGAGCCTTGGTTCCGGGCGCGGGGGTTTCGGCGTCGATCGAGTCGTGTTGCGGGGCGGCGGATTTGGCGGAGGAGTTGGTGTCGCCAAGGAAGATTGGGGCACCGTTGCAAAAATCTCGCACACCTTGCAGGCCGCGTTGCGGTTGTTTGGGAGCGAAGTTCTCGATTTGGCGATCGCCTTGGAGGACAGTTGCAAACGAGGTCCAATGGTTGAAAACCGCGTGCGGTTTGAAAAGTTCAGCGGAGAGCTTGAGAATGTCCCGATTGAAGTTCAAGGTTACCTGCAAGGTACATAACGCAGGGACAGGCAGGTCGCTTGCCCCAATCACATCATCCATCAAACCGGCACTGGTGAACTGCCCGTGCCTACAAAGCTCCGCCCATGCGTTCTGCTCAGCACACAGTCTTGGTTGTAGATGATTCCGCCATCGACCGCCGTTTGGCATCCGGTTTTCTCGAAAAAGCAGGCGGCTTTCAAATCGTGATGGCCACCAATGGCAAGGACGCTCTGCGAGCTTTGAAGTCGCAGCCGATCGATCTCGTGCTGACCGACATGCAAATGGACGAGATGGACGGCCTGCAATTGGTCGAAGCCGTGCGAGCCGACTATCCGTTGACGCCGGTGATCCTGATGACCGCGCTGGGCAGCGAAGAGATCGCGGTTCAAGCGCTCGAAAAAGGTGCTGCCAGTTACGTCTCGAAACGCCGCTTGCAGCAAGACCTGATGGAGATCGTGCACCAAGTCCTCGAAAGCTCCGACGAGAATCGCATGCAGTCACGGTTGATGCACCGCTTGGCTCGCAACGAATTCTCGTTCGTGCTGAACAATGATCTGACGCTGGTCCATTCGCTGGTGAAATATCTGCAACACACGCTGCGCTGCGTGCGTTTGGCGGACGAGGTGGACCGCTTGCGAGTCGGGATCGCGGTTGAGGAAGCACTGCTCAACGCGCTGTATCACGGCAACCTCGAAGTCAGTTCGGAGTTGAAGGAACGGGATCCGAATCTCTTCGAGGAGACGGCTCAGCAACGCTGCCAGGAAGTGCCGTACCGCAATCGCCACATTTACATCGACGCGCTCGTCTCGCGCGAACAGGCACGGTTCGTGATTCGCGACGAAGGCCCCGGCTTCAACCCCAAAACGCTGCCCGACCCCACCGATCTCGCCAACCTCGAAAAGCCCAGCGGCCGAGGTATCCTGCTCATGCGGTCGTTCATGGACGAAGTCAGTTTCAACGAACAGGGCAATCAAGTCACGCTCGTGAAGAAGGGCTCGGTCGCTGATCCGTGTGAGGAATGATCCGTTCGAGGCAAGCTTCGATTTGTCCAAACGGATCCCCACGAATTGGGATGTCAGATTTCGTCCGCGTTCGTCCGGATTGGCACACATCGGACCAGCAATTCGCCCCGCAAGAATTTCAAGACTCATGCTGATGGCCACTAATGCCGAGTGACGTCTCCCGGAGTACAAGCCAATTCGATTGCCGGCGTTCAACCGCCGGCATCACGAGGTGAAGTGGCTTGACGACAGGGAGTCCCTTGAACCTGAGCTGTCCAGGCATTGTTTCGCTTGTTCAACAATTTATTGACAGCTTGCCCGGATTCTGATGTTTGTGAATTCGATCTCGTCAACGGACGGTGCACCTGCATGCCAATCCGATCGCAAGTGGCCACGACGCTCTCCGTCACCTGCGGTGGCCGAGCCTGTCCCTCGCGGGCGTCTCGTTGACGGTCACGCGCCGTCACCACACAGGCTTCTCGTGTGGCATTGATCTCCTGTGTCAACCTGCCGTCGCCTGGACCCTGGTGAGACCGTGACGGATTTGTTGTTCGGTCCTCGGCCGGCAGGCAGGCAGAGGCACACTCTTTCACGATGTCGGCCTTCCCTGTCGCTTCAGCAGGTCGGCTCTCACGTTGCCATTTTTGAGGCGTATTCAGCGTTCACTCACGTTACAGCCTGTTGACTCGCGGAGTCGCCACAGCACCCCTTTCTATTAAAGGCTTCCACGGTTTCGTTTCCTCCACCATTGCTCCAATTGCTACCGGCTGGAACAACAAGTCGCGGACGGGACTCTCCCCCGTTGAAGATCAACACCTTTCACGGCGCACGGAGCGATGACGTCTACGCTGTTCACTCGAAGCAGGCGACGCTAGCGGTGAAGCCGTGGATGTAGTTCTTGCCGCCGACGGGGCCGAGTTCGCCTTGAGCGAAGAAGCCGGCCACGGGCATTTGGCCGAGGACTCGCTGGATCGCGCTGGCGTCGTGATGTGGCTCCTCGAACAGGCGAGTGCCGCGACCGTTGCAACTGAAGAGCAGGGCGGCGTGAGTCGGCGAGGGTTGTTCGGCTCGATGCTGATCCAGCAGGTGGACGAGATCTTCGTCGGCAGTGTCGGCGTCGCGAATGTGGAACTGCACGGTCTGTCCCGGCCGGACGAGATTGCCGATCGCGATCGCGCCGATTTGCTGATCCGCACCGATCACGTTGGCGATCAAGAAATCGCCGCGGCCGAACGAGGGCTTGTACTCGCTCATCGCGATGCCCAGATGCAGCCCACGCTGCACGAGTCGCTGATCCCGCTCCGGCAGCCCCGGCAACAATTCGCGCAGACGGTCGATCGTCGGCTTGCCTCCGAGTTCGAAGACGATGTTCCGTTCGGACTTGGTCACCACAAATGTCGGCCCGATCGGCCGGCATCCCTGCGACACGACCGACCGCACCTTGGGTCCGCCTTGCAATAACACGGCGACAGTTCCATCCGACAGGCAATCGTCGTTGAGGAAGACGCGGTTTGCTCCGGGACCGCCGCCGCTCGCCATACCGCCGAGCAACGGCACACCGGGAAGCTCATCCGCGAAGCGGTCGATCACCGAGTCCGGCACTGACGAATACGGCTCGCCGAGCGCGAAGAGTGCTCGCGCATCGGCCGCACACTCGGACAAGTCGTCGGGAAAGCCGGTCGCGATCAAGCCGTCGGGAGTCTCACCGAACTCAATGTGAAACGGAGTCAGCGTCGCTCCCGGCAGCACGCCGGCCCACAAGCTCAGCGCCGGCCCTTCTTCGATTTCCTCGCCGCCGCCGATGACCGTCTCGCCGGAACAGCCGAGCAACACATCCGCACCCAGTTCGCACCGAATCGTCACCGGCAAATCGTCGAACCCGCCGGCGTGCGCGTGCGACGCGAACAAGAAGCAGAGATTCGGCGACTGGCCGGCAAGTTGCTTGCGAATATCCGCACAGACAGCTCGTACAGCGGAATCGAGATCGTCTGCGATCGAAAGACTGGCGGCGTACTGCATGACGTGACTTTGCAAATCTCAGAGTGATGGAAACGATCGCGAGGCCGTGCCTCGCGTCGCGTTTCTATTCGCTGAGCGGCCGGCCTACAATTCCGCCAGCGATTTCGACTCGGCGTTGCGTCGCCTATTGATGGACTCTTCTGACAGCTTCTTCTTGAACAAGGACTCCTCGCCATGAATTTACTCCGACGTCTGACTCTGGGTGTCTGCTGTTTGTGCGGTGTGTCTTCAATTGTGCTGGCGGCGGATGCCCCTACCGGCAAACAGCGGGTGTATTTCGGCACCTACACCGGCAAGTCGAGCAAAGGGATCTACCGCAGCGAACTGAATCTGGCGACTGGCAAGTTGTCGCCGCCGGTGCTCGCAGGCGAGGCGGTGAATCCGTCGTTTCTCGCGATCGCTCCAAATCAGAAGTTCTTGTTCGCGGTTGGCGAATTGAGCGACGTCAACGGCAAGAAAGGGGGAGCCGTCAATTCCTTCGCGATCGACGGGGCGACGGGAGACCTGAAACTGCTCAACCAGCAGTCGTCCGTCGGAGCCGGTCCGTGTCACATCGTTGTGGATCGCACCGGCAAGAACGCGCTCGTGGCCAACTACGGGGGTGGCAGCGCGGCGGTCCTGCCGATTAAGGCGGACGGCAAACTCGGCGCGGTGTCCAGCTTCGTGCAGCACACGGGTTCGAGCATCAATCCCGGAAATCAGTCGGCTCCGCACGCGCACTCGATCAACGTCGATGCGGCCAACCGATTCGTATGCGTGGCGGATCTCGGCATCGACAAGGTAATGGTTTACCGGTTGGATCCCGACAAGGGGACGATCACCGCCAACGATCCACCAGCCGTGAGCGTCGATGCCGGTTCCGGACCGCGTCATTTCGCATTTCATCCCAACGGCAAAAACGCCTACGTCATCAACGAGATCAAGCTGACTGTCACCGCGTTACAATACGATGCCGACAAAGGTGTGCTCACGCCACAGCAAACGATCACGACGCTGCCGGAAGGAGTCACCGATCGCAAGGGGATGTCGACCGCCGAAGTCCAAGTCCATCCGAGCGGCAAATTCTTGTACGGCTCAAACCGCGGCCATGACAGCATCGCGATCTTTGTGATCGACTCGGCCACTGGCAAACTGACTGCCGTCGGCCATCAAGGCCAAGGAATCAGGACGCCTCGCAACTTCGGCATCGATCCGACCGGCAACTATTTGCTCGTCGCGAATCAGGACAGCGACAGTGTGATCGTCTTCCGTATTCATCAAACGACGGGTCAATTGGAACCGACTGGTTCAACCATCTCGGTCGGCACACCGGTATGTATCAAGTTCTTGCCGCTCGTGAAGTGAGGAATTCAAAGTGCAAAGTGTCGGACACGGCGGTTTTTCGCTTTGCATTCTTCAATCTGCACTGAAATCTTAATCGCGGACGTCATCATTGACGGAAGATATTTCGGACGATGAGCCGTGTGGCGGATTCCAGGTTCTGGTTGAACCGCTATGTCGACCGGCGAAGTCGGGACGCCGCTCGACGTAATCCAGACCGGCTCGCCCGAAGGGGCGCTTCAACTCAAAGCCGAAAAACTGCTCGGCCGGCTCCGTTCCGAATTCGAGTTCACGCAGGCAGTCGACATCATCCATTCCGGCCTGCACAAATTCATCGACCGCGTCCAACTCAGCATCAACGAAGTAGACGCCGCAATCTTCAACAGCTTCTTCGCCACGCAACCGATCGCCAACGTCCGTGAACTAGCGCAGTCACAGTCCACATCGACTGCCGAGTGATTCAATTCGCTTCGCCTTCACTCCAGGCGCGCGCTAGGCCGTTCTCTTCGACTTCCACGCGAATCATTTGTGGATGACAGCAGACTGGGCAGTCCTCGATGAACTCCTGCGACTCGCCCGCTGAGCGATCGACCGGGATGACAATCTCTTCGCCACAGTTGTCGCAGAGATAGGACGCCTCGACAGCCACCTCGCGACGTTTTCGACGACGTTTCTTCATGCTTCTTCTTTCCGTCCCCAGAACAGGACGAGTCCGATCAGTGCCACCAGCGGCAGCACGCCGATCGTCGCGAACAGCCAGGGCCGAGCTTCCGGGTGCGTCTTGAACGCGGATCCGACCGCCGGATGCACGAAGAATTGCACCAGCCAGGAGGAGAAGCTCAGTACTCCGCTGACTCGGCCCTGATACTTCACAGACAGGTCTTGATTGAACGAGTAGTAAACGGGAAACAGGCCGAGCGCCCCGATGCCGATCACCAGCCAACTTCCTAGATACAACCATCCCGCGGGCATGAACGCGGTCGGCACCAACAGGGCCACCAGCAGCGAACAGCCGGCGAAGACCGCCACTCGCGCGCGATGTACGTTCCAGCCTCGCGCCGCGAAGTGTCCCACCAGCCAGCCCGTGCCGATGCTGCCGATCAACGTCGCCGCGTTGTAAATCACCGAGAAATATTGCACGAACTCCTTGTCGTAGCCCTTCTCGTCACGCAGCGTGTCCGACTGCCACACGCGGATGAACTGCCAGGTCGTGTTGATCGAGATCGTCGTCACCACCAGCACCCACCACCGCCGTGAGGACATGATGTCCCACCACGAAACTTGATCGCGAAGTTGTCGCTCTTCACCGACTCCCGCCGCCGCTTCGTCGGTCGCGATCACCGGACGCTGAAAATCGACGTCTCGCAATGTCAGCAGCCAGCACACAACCCACGGAAGACTGAGCACTCCGGTCAAGACAAACGACAGTCGCCACTGATCCGGGTCGTGCCGATGCACTGCCAAGATCAGGAGCGGAGTCAGGATCGACCCCACCGCCGTTCCGCTCTGCAACAGGCTATTGCCCCAAGTTCGCTGAGCCGGCTTGAAGACACGCTGAGTCGTCCGCAACGCACAGGGCCAATGCCCGGCCTCAAACAAACCCAAAGCGAAACGGCTGATTCCCAATCCCGCCACCGTCTCGACCCACGCGGAAGAGGCTCCGGCCAACGCCCACGACAGCATTACCACCGGATACAGCCAGCGGACTTTGATGAAGTCGGCCAAGAAGCCAAACAGCAGACCTCCGCAGGCGAAGCCCAAACCAAACAAGCCTTCGACGCTGCCATATCCGTCCGCTCCGAACGCCGCTTTGATCTCGACTGAATTCTGCGCGAACGGCATCCGGCAGGCATAGTTGATCAGCGAGGCCGACAACAGGATTCCGCAAATGCCCAGCAATCGTGTTCGTGACAGGTCCGATTCCTGGTGCATGTCGTTGCCTTGTCGGTGTTGATCGTGAAGCCTTAGCCTCTCAAGCAGACCGGTCACTCCGTGACTGGAACGTTCGAGTCACGGAGTGACTCGTCTACATTGTGTGACAGACTAAGACCGTCCCTTCGATCTGGCAAACGGTGCCGCATGGCGGAAGTGTTCGACGCGATCGTTCTGGGAGTCGGCGGCTTCGGCAGCGGAGCGGCGTATCATCTCGCGCGGCGCGGCCTGCGAGTGCTCGGACTGGACCGCTTCGGCCCGGCGCACGATCAGGGCAGCTCGCACGGAGAAACGCGGATCATCCGCAAAGCGTACTTCGAGCACTCCGACTACGTCCCGCTGTTGCTGCGAGCCTACGACTTGTGGGCCGATCTCGAAGCCGAATCGCAACAGCAATTGTTCTGGAAGTGCGGCCTGATGCTCGCCGGTCTGCCCGACAGCGAAGCGATCTCCGGAGCGCGGTTCTCCGCGAGTCAGCACGGACTGACCATCGAAAACCTGTCTGCTTCCGCAGCCACGAACCGTTGGCCCGGCTTTCGAGTCCCGGATGCGTTCGACGCCATCTTTGAACCGGACGCCGGTTTCTTGAAAGTCGAAGACTGCGTGCGCACGCATCTGGATCGCGCGACCGCCTACGGCGCGACGCTGCTGTTCGATGAACCGGTCGTCTCCTGGTCGAGCACCGGTCGCGAGGTTCGGGTGCGAACTGCGACTCACGAGTTCGTCGCGGCGTCGCTGGTCATCACCGCCGGTTCGTGGGCAGCGTCGGTGCTCGCTGACCTCAAGCTACCGCTGCAGGTGCTCCGCAAACCGGTGCTTTGGTTCGAGACCACGTCGCCGGCGTACAACCTCGATGCGTCGATGCCAACGTTCTACTTCGAGATGCCGCCTGTCGGGCAAGTTTCCAACGTGCCCCACACATTCTACGGCTTTCCTTCACTCGACGGCCAAGTCCTGAAGGTTGCTCAACACTCCGGCGGCGATATCGTCACTGATCCGTTGCTGGTTGATCGCCAGCTTTACGATGCCGATTTGCGACCGATCGTGAACTTCTTGCAAACCTGCCTGCCAGCAGTCCGCCCGCAACCCGCAAGGCATTCAACGTGCCTCTACACGGTCACGCCCGACCGGCACTTCGTCGTCGATCGGCATCCAGAGTTTTCCAACGTCGTGGTCGGTTGCGGTTTCTCCGGCCACGGATTCAAGTTTACCTCGGTGCTCGGTAGCGTCTTCGCCGACTTGGCAACGACCGGGCGCACCGAGTTACCGATCGAATTCCTCAACCTCGCCCGCCTGTCCGGCCGAAAGCCGTTGGCCGTTGGCCGATCGCCGTGATCACAACCCGTTTGGAGTTGGGAGAACGGAGATCGGCTTTCGGCTCACAGCCATCGGCCGGAGAGGACAACACCTCAACTTGGAGACATCGCCATGCTTCGCTGCGGTTTGATTTGTCTGGCCTGCCTTGTGGTCGCGACTTCGGCTGATGCTCAAGAATCCGGTTGGAAGGCCGGCTTCGCGCGTGTCGTCATCACTCCCGAACAGCCGATGTGGATGAGCGGCTACGGCGGCCGGACGCATGCGTCCGAGGGAAAGGTTCACGACTTGTATGCTCGCGCGGCCGCGTTGCAGGACGCCAGCGGCAAACGTGTCGTGATGGTGTCGCTCGATCTCGTCGGCGTGCCGAAAGTCATGTCCGAACGGGTCTCCGCTGCCGCGAAGTCCAAGCACAAGCTGGAGCGAGCCGACCTCATGTTCTGTTGCTCACACACGCACTGCGGGCCGGCCCTTGATCAATCGTTGACGCACATGCTCGACATGAAAGAGGAAGACTGGCAACAAGTCGTAGCCAATCAGAAGTGGCTCGACGCCCGCGTGACCGAAGCGATTGACAGCGCGATGGCCGACCTCAAGCCAGCTCGCTTGGCAGCCGGTATCGGCAACTGCGGTTTCGCCTCCAACCGCCGGCCGCCCATCGGCACTGGCCCAATCGACCACGAAGTCCCGGCCTTGCGAGTCATGTCCTCCGACGGCTCACAACTGCGCGGCGTAATCTTCGGATATGCCTGCCATAACACGGTGCTCGGTTTCTATCAGTGGTGCGGTGACTACGCCGGGTTCGCGCAGTTGTATTTGGAGGAGCGGCATCCCGGCGCGACCGCGTTGTTCTTCAGCGGCTGCGGAGCCGATCAAAATCCGCTGCCACGCCGCAAGGTGGAACTCGCCGAACAGTACGGCCGAATGCTCGCGCTCTCCGTCGACAAAGTTCTGGCGACCGAGATGACCCCCATCAGCGGCGCGGTGACAACTCGCTTCCGAGAGATCCCGCTGGAGTTCTCCGTGATTCCATCGCGCGATGAACTGGTGAAGACCGCCGAGTCCGCCGATCGCTACCAGCGCACACGAGCAAAGCTGTTCCTAAAAGACATCGACGCCGGCAAGCCCCTCTCGCCGACGTACCCGTATCCGGTGCAGGTCTGGAAACTCGGCAACGTGAATTGGGTCGCGCTCGGCGGTGAAGTGGTCGTGGATTACTCGCTGCGGCTGAAACGCGAACTCGGCCAAGGCCAAACGTGGGTCACTGGCTACGCCAACGACGTGATGGCCTACATCCCCTCCGAACGCGTCCTCACCGAGGGTGGCTACGAAGGAGATACGTCGATGATCGTCTACATGCAGCCATCAAAGTGGAAATCGGGGCTCGAAGACCAGATCGTGAAGACGGTGCAAGATTTGGCGAAGCCGTGACGTGAGACTGTCCCGGCAATATCCTGTGGCCATGCCGATTGAATTTTTCGCCAAAGTGAGCGTCTTCTGTTTTCTCGCCAGCTATTTGGTGGCGCTGGGGTTGGACGCCGCGCGGTTGTTGAAGCGCTTGCCGGTGGCTCGCTGGGTCGGGTTGGTCTTTGGACTTGCGGGCTTTGCGGCTCAGACGGGATATCTGCTGATCCGTGGCCGGCAAGAAAACCTTCCGCCGCTTCTCAGTTCTCCGCACGACTGGCTACTGGTGCTCGCTTGGATTGTCGTGCTGTTGTACCTGTTTCTGACGGTCGTGGACCGCGAGTTGGCGGTCGGGCTGTTTCTGCTGCCGATCGTGTTGTTGTTCGTGGGGGCGTCGTACCTCGTCAGCAAGCAGCCAAATCCTTTGATCGCCGGAAATCTCGGACTGGTGAAGTTGCACGCCTCGCTGCTGGTGCTCGGCATCGCGGGAGTCGTCGTCGGAGTCATGTTGAGTCTGATGTACGTGGTGCAGCACCGGCGATTGAAGCAGCATCACGCCTCGCAGCCGGGAGTCCTGTTGCCGAGTTTGGCTCGGCTGGCCCGTTGGAACTGGTGGGCGGTGGTCGTCAGCGTGCCGGTACTGACTTTGGGCCTCGGCAGCGGAGTCGCGTTGGGCCTGACGTCGCAGAAGGCCGGAGCCGTGCTGTCATTCTCCGATCCCATCGTGCTCGGCCACGGGATCGTTTGGGTGGCGATGATGTCGCTCTTTGTGTGGCTGCTGGCGACACGCCGCTCGACCGGCAAACAAGTCGCCGCGCTGACACTCTGGGCCGGCGGATTCTTGCTGGCGATTTTGCTCGGCTTGCAGGTGCTTTCATTGACCACGTTTCATAGTGGGGCGAAGACATCGTGGTGGGAGAAGCACTGCAAAGTGCCGAGTGCAAAGTGCAAAGTGCAAAGTGACAATGCGGACGCAACTCAGTGCAGTTCACTTTGCACTTTGCACTTTGCACTTTGCACTTTGTACTTGCCTTCCAGTTGCTTCGCATCTTTGGAGGCTCGCGCATGAACCTCCAAGTCGTCTACTGCAATCATCAATCGGCCAACCTCTCGATTCGAGAGCGGCTCGCCTTCGCGGGCGACAAGTTGGAAGCTGCGTATCGCGAGCTCGCCGACCGCTTTCGCTCGGCCGAGTTCGTCGTGCTCTCGACCTGCAATCGGGTCGAAGTCTATTCCGCTCAGGAGTCTCCCGACGCCTCGCCGACTCGGAAGCAGATTGCCGAGTTCGTTTCCGACTTTCATCGCGTCCCGCTCGAAGAGTTCTCCGACGAACTCCTGGCCGAAACCGGTCCGGACGCGGTGCGGCATTTGTTTCGTGTCGCGTCGAGCCTCGACAGCATGGTGCTTGGCGAGCCGCAGATCGTGAATCAAGTCAAAGAAGCGTATCGAGTCGCTCAAGATCACAATGCCTGCGGTCCGCTGACGCACGCGATGTTTCAGGGAGCGATTCGCGTGTCGGCTCGCGTGCGGTCTGAAACTCGGCTGGCCGAAGGCCGCATTTCAATGGCCAGCGTCGCGGTCAGCGATTTCGGCCGCGGCATCTTCGACCGATTCGACAACAAGCGCGTGCTAATCCTTGGAGCCGGCGAGATGGCCGAGGAAACACTGCGTTATCTCTGCGAAGAAGGAGTCCGGCAGATAACTGTGGTGAATCGCAGCCTCGAAAATGCGGAAAAGCTCGCCGCACAATTCGCCGCGGTCGGAGCTCGGTCACGTTCCTGGGACGCTCTCGACGAAGAACTTGCTCGCGCCGACATGATTGTTAGCACGACGGGCGCAACCGAACCAGTTGTCGATGTGAATCGTTTTCGAGCAGCACGTCGTCGTTCCGGCGAGAAGCCGGTTTTCATCCTCGATCTCGGTGCTCCGCGCGATTTTGCTCCGGCCATCGCCGATCTCGATGACAACGTCTTTCTCTACGACATCGACGCGCTCGAGGTCACTTGCGAGCAAAACCGAAAATCACGCTACCGAGAAATCGAAAAGGCTCAAGTGATCGTCGACGAAGAAGCCGAACGGTTCATGCAGGACGTCTACCACATGGCGACCGGTCCAATCGTCAAACGGCTTCGCGAACAGTGGCATGACGTCAGTCGCGACGAACTGGAGCGGCTGCGTTCCAAGCTGTCGCACCTGTCACCTGCTGATCTTGAAGTCGTCGAACGCGGCATCGAACGCATCGTCAATAAGTTGCTTCATCCGCCGCTCGAAGCGCTTCGCCATGAAGCAAAACAAGGAACACCGCACGGCCTGATCGACGCACTCAAGCGGTTGTTCCATGTGTAGGACGGTCACTTCCACGCGAACGCGAGCATCCCATCGGCTTCAAGTTCGAGCGGCCGGCGGTCGAAACCGCTGCAGATGTCCCAATGGGAAAACCCCGCAATGCGCAGCAGCAGTTCCATTTCCGTTTTGTAAATCCAGCGAATGGTCGTCGAGAACTGTCGCGTCGACAGCAGCCGTCCGTCCGTGTCGAGTTCTTCACCGGCCCGCCCGCTTCACGAGCTAGCTGGCGATAAAAACCCAGGTCGTAGTCCGCCATCTGATCCATGATGATGTCGCAGAATTCGCCATCATCGAACGGAGTCGGCTTGGTCGCGGAAATGGATTCCCTCCTCCTCCGATCGTCTCCGCGTGAATCACGCAGAGGTTTTTGGAACGGATTGGCGATCCGATTCAATGCGGCGAAATGGCACCCAAAATCCAATGAATGTGCCAGCGGCGATCATCAGCAGCTTCACGGCCGCCTTCTCATGGAGGTTTAACAGGAAGTAGCTCAGGCTTTCATCTTTGAGGAAGGGCGCGAATTTCCATTCGGTGAAAAGGGTCAGCGCGAGAGCCATTACTCCGCAGACAACGGCTGGCCAGCGCCAGCGACAGGACACGCAGCCCGCTCCCAGACCCAGCAGTCCGCCCGGCAATGCGATACCGTAGAAGCCCTGTTGAGCAATCCAAAAAAAGGCGAAGTGCCCAACCATTCCGCCAAACACCGCACCACCGAGAACTAACGCGGCTTGTTTCATCGCAGAGCCTCTCGCATCTCGTCGCTTCCAGAAATGAGTTTCTGGTACGCGGACGAGGCGAAAGGCTACTTCTCGATCAGCGACTTGGCCAGACTCAGTCACCCATCAAGCCTTTGGCGAGACGGTTGAGGGCTTCGTTTTCGATCTGCCGGACACGCTCACGGGTCAGGCCCATTGACTCGCCGATTTCCTTGAGCGTCTTTGGCTCGGAATCGTCGAGGCCGAATCGCATTCGCAGAATCGTCGCCTCGCGTGGGTCCATCGTTTCCAGCATTTTGTAGACGTGCGCGAGATTGTCGGTCTCGAGCATCTCGGCTTCGGGGCCTTTTTGCCGTTGATCGGCCACCATTTCGCCCAGAGACCAACCACTATCGGCTTGCTCGGTCTGCGGCGTCGAGTTGTAAAGCTGAATTGCCTTCTTGACGATTCGCAGCTTCTTCTTCGGAACCTCCAACAACTTCGCGACTTCTTCCGGTGTCGGCGGGCGGCCAAGTTCATCGGTCAATTGAGCGGTCGCACGACGCCACTTCGAGAGCAACTCGACCATGTACGCCGGAATACGGATCGTCTTAGCCGAATTGACGAGCGCTCGCTTGATCGACTGTTTGATCCAGTAGGTGCCGTAGGTGCTGAACCGCGTATTCATGTTCGGGTCGAAGCCCTCGACGGCACGCAGTAGTCCCAAGTTCCCCTCCTCGATGAGGTCTTGCAGCGGCAGGCCCTTGTTGGTGTAGGCCCGGGCAATGTTGACGACCAGCCGCAAGTTCGCTCGCACCATGCGATCACGAGCGGCGGTGTCACCCTGGTGGATGGCGTTGGACAGGTCCTTCTCTTCCTGAGCGGTTAACAGGGCCGTTTCGTTGATCTCACGGAGGTAGGTCTCCAAAGGGTTTTGAACTCGGGACGGCAAACGGCGGCGAGTAGTCGCAGTGGTAGTCATGAAAGTCCTGCATGTCTTCTGGTAAGAGTGACGGGAAGTGGCAGGGCCGGGCATTAGATTCGAGCCACCAACGCGGCATGGCGGGCCACTCTCGTTTAATCCGCTTGTGGCGGACCGAACCGGGCCATCGCACATCGCTTCCATGCGTGAATCCAAGAGAGGTATCGTCGAGCCTGAGAGGACTTCTCAAAGAGAAGGGCTTCGGTAGACCGGATCAGTCGCAACGACGTGGCAAACAGAGCAGTCGTAACGGAGCGAGCGGATGCTCCGGCAGGCCCTCCAGGTTTGACGCGCTGCTGGATTTCGTTGCGACCGGAGCAATTCGCGTGACTGTCTAGGATTGCCGAGTCACGGCAACCGGCGCAATCCGACTGCGGGCCATCGCATCAACCGTACTTCCGCATTGTCAGCCCGTAGACCGCATAAATCCGCGACAGGAACTGCCACAACCATGGCTCTGCGAACCGCGTGCTCGACAATTGGTCCGCGAGGGTGAATTCCGTCCGCAGTAAATCTTGCAACGTCGCCGGATTCGTTCCTGTGAAGAAATTGCGGGCCGCGATTTCAAGTTTCAAAAGTCCCAGCAATTCGCACTTGTCGACGGATAGCAGTGCCGGACACGAGTCCGAAGACACCACCTCTGTCACCAATACCGCCGCACCGCCAGGAACGGTCAGATCCAACATCAATCGCAAATGCTGAGTCCGAATGGCCGACACGACTTCCCAAAAGCGCTGATGCGATTCACCGATCGACCGCACCACTCCCTCGATCAACTGTGTGAGCAGACCGACCGAAGCCACGACATCAAATCCAACAGACTCTCCAAAGTCGGGGAGTTGAGCCATCGTTCGAAGGCAATGGTTAATCGCATCATCTCGGACTTGTTGTCCGTTCGCCATTTCCGCGAATTCCGCAAACGCGCCGCAGACGTCCGTCGGAGCGACCACTCGAAAGCGGGCATCCTCGGCAAATCCTTGCCGCGTCAAGCCGCGCTGCAATGCCGCGGCATCGACATCCACGAGTACAATTTCGCGAAAAGCGGTCGACAATCCAGCCAGGTCCAGGTCGTTGAGATTTCCGGCACCCAGCAGGCACAACCGCTCGCCAGTTGAAGTTCGAGCGCCAAGCAGCAGTTGAGTTACTCGCTCACGATGCGGTGTGTACAACTCCCACGTGGCATCCGCCTCGGTATTCCGTCGAGCTTGTTCTTGAAACAGGTCCATGACGGCGACTTTCAAAGCACCATCGGCTATCGCATCGACTCCAGAACTTCCGGGGGAGCTTCTGCGTACTTCAAGGGTTCCATCGAAAACGATGCCCGGCCCTGTGAGATGCCGCGAACCTGAGTCGAATAGCCAAACATCTTCGCCAACGCGACTTCCGCTTCGATGACCCATAAACGTCCCCGGTTCTCCGTGCGGACGATGGCCGCGCGGCGCGCGTTCAAATCGGCTTGAATGTTGCCGATGAATTCCTCGGGTGTCACGACCTCCAGCTTCATCACCGGCTCGAGCAACACGCAGTCCGCTTTCTCCAATCCCTCCGCGACCGCCTTCGCTGCTGCGGCAGTGAGTGCGACGTCGTTCGATTCGCCTTCTTTGTAGTCCACATCGACGATTCGAAAGCGGACTCGCATGAGCGGGTTGCCGTACATGCCGCCGGCGTTCGCGCCTTCCTCAACGGCCTGTTCCAGGACGGACATCATGGCGGCAGGCAACGTTCCCGGCTTCAAATCGTTTTCGACGCTGACCGCTGCCTCGCCTTCAAACGGCTCGACTCGCAATCGGACTTTTGCAGAGTGCGTTGCCGCGCCGACTTGCCGCGAAAACTCTCCTTCAACGGTGATCGCCTTGCGGACCGTCTCGCGATAACTGACGCGCGGCTTGTGAACGCGAGCTTTCACTCCGAATTCCCGCAGCATCCGGTCCATGATGACTTCCAGGTGCAACTCGCCCATGCCACTGACGAGCGTCTCGCCGGTCTCTTCGTTGATCCGTACTTTGAACGTCGGATCTTGTTTGGCCAACCGACGCAGAGTCTCTTCCAGTTTTTTTCGCTCCGCGCTGCTGTCCGGTTCGATCGCCATCGAGATCACCGTCTCCGGAAACGTGATCTTCTCCAGCAGGATCGGACTCTGAGTCGCGCACAGAGTGTCTCCCGTTGCGACTTC
>CAMDRI010000006.1 GCA_945906725.1 Candidatus Kuenenia stuttgartensis
CGAATATCCACCACCGTGATGACGATGTTGTCACCAATGATGATGCTCTCGTCGCGTTGTCTCGACAGGACAAGCATCACAGAACTCCTTCTCAGTTCGCCGGTGGCTTTCCGCCGGCCACAATCCGCTCGTGTGGTTTGCCTCGATCAAACACAAAAGCGAATCGAGTGGTCGAAGTCGCTTTTGACTGGCTCGTCCGGCAGGTTGGTTTCATTCCGTTCGCCAGTGCGAATCGGTCCTGTCGGCGCAATCGTTGTGAGTGTCGTGCAAGGGTAATCGTCACCCAAACTCAGTCGCCGAAGCCCTGATTCCCAAAAACGACAAGCACTTCCAAACGGTCGTTGGACTGTGCCGTCTATGCCGGGTGTTTCTGATTTGCCGGCATCTCAGTCGCCGTTTAAGCTCTGCCACCCCCCGCCGCGAGCCAGAGATTCTACGCGGCCAACCGGATTTCGTCTCAAGTTTTTCCTCCTGTGACTCAAAGGATTCGCCATGAATCGTCTGATTGCGATTGCCGCTACGTTGGCCTTCGGCCTGTTTTCCGCGAATACTCAAGCCGCCGAGAAGCTGAAACTCCTGATCATCGACGGCCAAAACAACCACAATTGGAAGGCGACCACCCCGATCCTTCTGGAATTCCTGACCCGCAGCGGGCGATTCGAGGTTGCCGTCTCGACCACTCCTCCAAGTAAATCGCCGGCCGAGGATTGGAACAAATTCCGTCCGAGATTCGCGGACTTCCAAGTCGTGCTCAGCAATTACAACGGCGAACTCTGGCCAGAGCCGGTGCAGCGAGATCTCGAAAAGTTTGTCAGCAGTGGCGGAGGACTCATCATCGTCCACGCCGCGAATAACGCCTTCGAGCAGTGGTCGGATTTCAACAAGATGATCGGCCTCGGCTGGCGCGGAGCAGGATTCGGCGACCGCATCACCACCAACGGCGCTGGCGAAGTCGTCCGCACTCCGAAAGGCCAAGGCCCCGGAGCGGGACACGGATCGCAGCATGAATTCACAATCCGTCTTCGAGACACCACTCATCCGGTTGTCAAAGGAATGCCCACCGAATGGCTGCACGCCAAGGACGAGTTGTATCACGGACAGCGAGGTCCCGCCGCTGACATGCATCTGATCGCGACCGCGTTTGCCGACACGACCAAAGGGGGCACCGGGGCACACGAGCCAATGATTTGGTGGATTCCCTACGGCAAAGGACGAGTCTTCACGACCGTCATGGGACACGCCGAATACTCGATGAAGTGCGTCGGCTTCCAATCGGTCGTCGCGCGCGGCAGCGAGTGGTCCGCCACCGGCCAGGTGACCTTGCCGATTCCAGAGAATTTCCCGACGGCTGAGAAAACCACTTCAGCCCCTTGAACTCGATCAACTGTCGAACTTGTGAATCGTGAGATGCCCGTGCTATTGCCGCATCAAGTTCAGCAGCACGTCGTCTTTCAAGTCTCGCGCACCTGACGCTGATTGCTTCGCGAGCATCTCTCCCAGTTCGCGCAACGACTCTTGCCGCGAGCACGCGACCGACAGTAACCAGTCATCCCAGACGCGCGTTCGAGTTGCCGAGTTGTTCTTGCCGGCTTGCACTTCCCACAGCGTGATCTGCTGCCGTACCAGAGTTTCGGCAACGGCGGGAGCCCTGTTTGCAAAATGAATCAGCGCCAGCAGGACATGAATTCGATCGCTGGGCCGCTGCTTCATTTGCTCTTCGACGAAGGCGTCCAACTCTGCCAACCGATCCGCCTCGCGAGCGGCCTCAACCAGCAAGAATGCCGAGGATTTCAAATCTGAGATTTGAGATTTGAGATCGGCGATTTCGGATTTCGGATTTCGGATTTCGGATTTCCCGGCCAACGAGCCGGTGAGCATCCGCATCGACTTCACACCGTCATTCGGCAGCGACCACGCCCGCCACAACTCGTACCGTTCCTGAGCTGGACGCGACTTCAGTTTTGCTTCCAGAATCGCCAAAACCGGACCAGGATTTTCGTCGGAATACCGATCTGGCCAGCGTGCATCCGCGACTTGAGCCAGCAGAGTGATCGCCTCCTGAGTCAGCCCGGCCGAGGCGTAGTCGGTCGCGATCGCAAGCAGTTCCAGCCGTCGCAGATGTTGGCCGTCCATCGCACCGGTCGCGGACCAGACTTGATCCATGTGCCGAAAATGAGCCGAGACGGTCTCCTTGGCCTTGTCGATTTGACCGTCGGCCAGTTGTTGCTTCGCGATCCAACGGCGCATGTCGGCCAGTGGATGCTCGCTGCGTGAATAGGCTTTGCTGAGCGGCGCAATCAGATTCTCGAAGAGCTTGGCTACTTGGACGCGACGTTGCGTCAGCGGCGCGAGAAGCGAGACGATGTGTGTGGCGATGCGGCTGCTTTGAAACACCGGTTGCGACCAATCGAGGTCTTCGAGTTGCACCAGTTCGGCATCCAGTCGCTGCTCGTTGTTCGTCTGCCGCGCCAGCAGCAATTGAATCAACCGCAGCGGCAACTTGTACTTCACGGTCTTCTCCCGCTCCGCCAGTCGCTGAGCGAGTTGGTCATTCCGCTTTTCTGCAATCGCCTGCTCGACGAGTCGCAGAGCGAGGCTCTGCGGCCGGGCCTCCGTAGGCCGGACGCTCACGTCCGGTCTCTCCACCGCGAACACAAAAACCTTGTCGGGCCGGTTCGTCGGCAGTACGCATTCCAACAACGTCGTGAAGATCTCGTCTGCGGAAACTCCACTGGCTCGCCACTCCGGCTCCAGTGTGTCCCAGGTGGCCAGGATGTCCTCGCTGAGATTGACCACCGACAAGAACACATCATCAAGCGGTTCAGCTTGAGTCTGCGTCCTGGAAGATATCTTCTTTGAGCCGTTGATCGCATCGCGGAAGATCGCCAACGACAGATCAGGCATCTCAGCGCTGAGCGTCAATCGGCAAAGGTCTCGTGCGCGATTCAACCGCGTGATTGTCCAATTCACCGACCAGACGAACTGTTTGCCAATCAGCATCGGGACCGCATCCTCGGCCGAGCGTGGCCGCAGGACATCTTCGGCCAGCCGAGTCCACAGCGTCCGCGCGAGTTGCTTGTCGCCGGACTTGAGAGCCAACTCGCCACGCTCACGCAGGATTGCCCATTGGAAACGCGGGTCGAAGTGCAGCGAGGCGGATTCGGTCGCGAGATCCGCGAGTTCGTGGCCGAGCTTTCGATATTCCTCGCGAGCGAGACATTCGCGTGCGACCAGCCACACGCCAAGTTGCGGATGAAAGCCCGCTGGAGCGTTGCGCGATCGCTCGGTTTTCAGGTACGACTTCGCGGTCTCGACGAGTTGCGGAAGAGCAGTGCGTTCGGGCGAAGAATTCGGGGCGAAGAGTTCTGTCAGCGATGCGAGGATCGCGAGCGACAGATCCGTAGGATGCTCCGCCTTCGGCGGATTGCCCGTCTTGTTTTTTTCATTCGCGCTGTCGGACGGACGGTCAAGAGTGCCCATCCTGCGCAGCGACTCAGTCCACTTCGCCCACAAGTCTTTGTCCTTCACGGTTACCTTGAGCAGCGACACGAACGGACTATCAAGCCGCAGGTTCGTCAGCGAATCACCGGTGACGTGCGAGAGCAGATCGATACCGCCGGGAGGGCGATCGTTCGCCGATGCGAGGATCGTCGGCAGCATCTCTGGTTTGATCGCCGCTCGCGAGTTCGCGAATCGCTGTTCGAGTTGCTCCAACCACGTCCCGCCATCGCTGTTGTTGGCTCCCGGCAATTGCCAGCGCGTGATCATCGCTTGAGCCAACTTCGCAGCGACGTAGGGCTGATCGATCTCAGCGGCGATCTTCGCCGCCTCGACGAACAGCGGGCTGCCGGCTTGCCGAGTCAGCTCGGCCGGATCATCCAGCCCCGCCAGCATCCGATTCACGATCCGCACCGCCAGTTGCTGCATCGACGGTTCTTTGCCGAACCAGCGGCAGTGTTCGAGAACCGTCTCTGTGTCGGATGAAAGTTCGTAGAACGACGCGGCCGAATTGAAGTCCTGTGCATGCGCGAGTTCGACGCCGATGCCGCAGGTTAGCAAGTCAAAGCCTTGATAGTCCGATAACTTTGGTCCGAACTGGATCGGGAATGCATCGGATTTGGGGATGACGATGGCGAACAACTTCTTGGCCTCGTCGAGCTTTCCTTGTTTGAGCCGAATCATTCCGAGCGTGACGTTCCCTCCGAGCGTCCAATCGGGATGCGTCTGTCTCGCCGCTTCGACGATCGCGGCGAGTTCATCGAGTCGCTTCAACTGCGCCGCGAGTTCAACCGTTCGCCGAGTCATCGAATCAATCTGTTTGCCGCTGTGCCGCCGAGACACATCGATGCCGTACCACGGTCCCGGTGATTTGCGGGTCTCGTCCGGCACGGCCAAATCGCGTGCGATTGGCCACATCTCTTCCTGTTGCCAGACCGACTCGCTCACGACCAGCAATTGAGCAGCCAGCATCGGACGAAAGTCGGGGGCTTCGCGGAATGCTTTCTCGAACAGTTGGATGATGAGCTTGGCTCGGATCGGCGGGCCTTCCAGGCGTTGGACAATGCGGCGGAAGAGTTCCACTCGCTGCTGATCGTTCACGGCGAGCTTCGATTTCAGCACGATGGCCGCCAGCTCATCGACGTGGCCGAGTTCCGACAGAATTTGTTCCGCCTCGAACAACACTTGAGCAGTCGCGTTGGGCAGGCGCTCGATGGCGAACAAGAAGTGCGGCACCGCGAGCTGCGCCTTGCCGGCCGAGACCAACGCTCGCGCGAGCGTCAGCCGGAACTGCGGATCTGGAGCGTTACTGTCTGCCAGTCGGACGAGCAGCTTCGCGATCTTCTCCCCCGAACCAGAACGACGCGCCAGCGAGTGGTCTTTGTTGTCCGACGTTCGACCACTCGCTGGCGCGTCGTGCTGATGGTCTTCCGCCCCGTACAACTCGGCCAATTGCCCGAACAGTTTCAGCGACTGCGGTGAGCGATCGAATTGTTGCTCCGCCTGTTCGATGAGCGGCCCCAGGCGTCCTTGCTGACCCAGCAGCGCGAGCGCCCTCGTGCGGGCGGTCGAGGTCGTCGTGATGACGCGTGCCTGCTGACCGCCGCCGAACGTCGATTGCTGCACGCTGCCAATCAGCGTGTTGGCCGGCGAGGTGCGGCGAATGATCTGCTCCGCAATCTGACACGCCTCGTCGAGCTTCTTAGCCTCGATCCGTTCCTGCATGGCCTGTTGCAGCACCGCGAGGTTATTCCCCGCTCGCTGAGGCAACCGCTGCCGAATCGCCTCGGCCTGTTCGTGCAGCCCCAACCCCGACAACGTTGAGGCCAGTTGCTGTTCCTCGGCCGGGTCCAGCTTCATCCCAAACAACCGCTCGGCGGCCACGCGCAGGCGTTCGACGCTATTCGTCTTCACTGCCAGTCGCACGGCGCGCTGCTCAATTTCTTTCCGCAGCTTGCCGTCGTTCGTCTCGATCCGATCGAGCAGTTCCAACGCCTCGGCAAATTGTTCGCGGTGCTGGAAGAAGAAGGCGATGTCGCTTTGCAAATCAGGATTTCGCTCGGTCACATCGAAGAGCCGCCGCATGACCGGCAACGCCGCGTCGTACTCGTTGCTCCAAACGTGGAGGCACGACAACGCCAGCAACCCGAGGAACTGCTTTCGCGACTTGGGCTCGGCCTGCGCGACCTTCGTTTGCCAACGCTCGCGCAACGCAGCCGACCATTTGTGCTCAGCGGCGATCGCGTGAGCCTGAAACAGAACTTGCAGCACGGCGGAGTCCAAGTCATCGGTGATCGTCGGGAAATCGACGGTGATCGGCTTCCAGCGTTCGGGTGTCAGCCAGACAAGCCAGTTTTGCCCCGACTGAGCGGTCGATGCGGCTTGCACCGGAGTCACGGTCGATGCCGGCACGCTCGTCGAATGCAGGATGTAAACCAAACGAGTCGCGAACCCATTCGACCGTCGCGGCAACTGCGGATGCGAAAGCGGTTCCCAGACGTCGTCGAGCAGTTTCAGGATGCGCTCCTGCGACTGCTCAGCTGGGAGGGTTCTCCGAATCATCAACTGCTGTACCCACCACGCGACGAACTCTGGATTGCCCGGCCGGAATTCGGACTTTGGCAGGGCCGCGAATCCCGGAGTGGCCGCGACCGTTTGAACGTACTTCGACAAAAGTCGCAGCACTTCGTCGTTGTCGTTTCGCTCCGCCGCACGCCGCACGAGCCAGCCCAAGATGTTCGGATTCGGGCTTGTCTCTTCAGCTTCTTTGAGCAACGCCGCCAGTCGCTCCGACTGCCCAGCACGGAGGAATTCGCGCGCGATCAACTCTGGCAACGAGTAATCCGAACCCCAACTCAGCACGTCATCTTGAGGCAGCAACCGTCGCAGCGAAGCCACCAGCCGATCAATCACCGCGCCTTCGAGCGGCTCGCCCGCGAGTGTTGGCTGCGGTCCGTACGAACTGCCGGTTCTTTCCGCTCGGAGAAATACCAGCGACTGCACCGCCAGCCAATCGACGGCCGGATCATCCGGTGCCACCGCCTGTAAATCGAGGCACGCCTTGAAGAGTGGCTCATTGGGACCGGTAAACGACAGCCACCAGTAAACCTCATCCCACGCGCGGCGGAGTTGCGAGTCGTCACTCGTGTCGTGCGTGACTCGCGGGCGACGCGTCTCGCCAATTCGTCCGTAATCGTGCAGTCCTTGCACACCCACCATCAGCCGGCCGTCGATGGCGATTCGCCGAGCTTCGCCAAAATCAACGATCGGCATTTCCGGCATTCGCATCCGTCGACGTAGCCGCTCAACCCGATCGAACAGCGACCCCTTCGCCGTCGAATTGGGAACGAGAATGCTCGGCGCATCATCCGACAACGGCAGCTTGAGCAGTTCATTGCGAACGACCAAGGCTTTGTCCGCTTCACCGAGCACCGCCAACGCGAAGGCCTGACGAACCAGGAACTCCCAATTCTGGGGGTCGCGATCGAGCGACGCCTGCGCGAGCGTCAACGCCAGCCGCAACTGTTGTTTTTCCGTCGGACCATTGGCTGACGTGAGCAATCGGTCGATCTCACGCAACACCTTGACCGGATCGCGTTCGGTTTCGAGCCATCGCGTCGCCAAGATGTCGGCATCGGCATCGTGACCGGCTCGGCGAAGCAACACAATCAAATGTTCGTCGGCCTCGCGTTTGCGAGTCACTTCAGCCAGCCTCTGTTGATGAGCGATCGCAGCCGCCAAGTCTCCCGTCGATTCACACAGCGAGACCATTCGGGCCAGCAGTGCGGGGTCTCGCGGAGCTTGTGGCAACCAGCGCTCCAACTCACGCCGCGCCTGCTGCGTGTCTCCCGCTTGCTCGTGAACTTGGACCAACGCCAGCGACGCATCCCGCCGCAACTTCGGCTCGGTGCGATACCGCTCCAGTCGCTGCGTCAGCTTCGCGAACTCACCAGGGAAGACGGATAGCTCGGCGAGCTTGCGGACGATTTCGATGCGGTCGTCGGGCTTCGCAGTCTGCTCGAAGACGCGCCAGAGGATTTCGCGGGCCTCGATGAGGGGGCTGAGGGCTGAGGACTGCGAGGCAAGGGCCGCCGCATTCTTTGTTCTGTCCTCGCCCCTCAGTCCTTGCCCCTCAGCCGGTAATTCCATCAGCCGTTCGACCAGCTTCAGTCCCAGCCGTTTGTCCGCCACGTTCTGCCGTGACGCTCGCCGCAGGATTTGCAACGCCTCGGTGCTCTGCCCGAACCGCAGACAGACATCGACGACGAACTCCACGTTTTCCGGATTCCCTGGAGTGGCCGCGAGCAATTGCCGCCCCGCCTTCAACGCCTTCTCTTTGCGGCCGAGCTTCTGTTCGAGTTCCGCGATCGAGCGGAGCGAATCGATCTTGAATCGTCGATCGATCTTCAACAGCCGTTCATAAAGCTCGACCGCCGAAAGCCACTGGCTGTCGAGCGTCAGCATTCTCGCTGCAGCTTGAAGGAAGACGCCGTTACGCGGCGCGAGATGGATGGCTTTGCGCGCGGCAACGGTTGCTTCACGCAGTTTGTCGGCGGCTTCGAGGTATTTGGCCAAGCGGAAGTACTGTGCTGCGGGAGTCTCCGCCACATGCTCCAACTTCCCTTGGGTGAGGGTCTCGGTTTCTTTAACATTTTTGCCGGACTTGTCGTCGGTGGGCTTATTCAGTTTGGCTGTGCCGCGATCGGGAGTCGCTTGGACCGACGGTCCCTTACCCGGCCTTCGGCCACCCTCTCCCAAGGGGGTAGGGGACGTTGACGATGCCTTTGCGAGTTCGGCTTGTAATTCTTCGATGCGGCCGGTCAGCAACTCGGACTCAGACAACACCTTGACCTCGACCTGCACAACGCGGTCGAACGTCTCCGGCGTGTCGGCCAGCGCAGCGGCTTGGGCGAGCGCGGACATGGTCGAATCAAACTGCTTCCACTTACGACGCAGTTCGGCCTGCTGAAATCGCAGTTCCAGCGACTTGCGATCCAACTCGCACGCCGCATCGATGGTCGTCAGCGTCTCATCGCGATATCCGAACCGAGAAAACACGTCTGCCAATTGCGCCAGGTTGTTCGCGTTGCGTCGCGGTTCCTCGGCCATCGACCGCCACGCCGCCAGAGATTCGTCCTTCTTGCCGGCCGAGTCCAACACCTCGCCAAGTTGTTCGCGGTGCGAGAGCGTTTCCGGTTCCAACTCGATCGCCCGCCTCAGTAACTCTTCCGAGTCGTGCAGCAGCGACTTGTCGGCCGATGACATCAACCCCGCGACCTGCGCTGCAACGACCGCGTCGTTCGGCTTCGCCTCGACGAGCTTTCGCCAGATGGAGGCAGCAGCCTTCGCTTGCTCGGACCGATCGATGTCGTCCTGACCTCTAACCTCTGCCCCCTGCCCCCTCAAAACTGCGAACCCCCAATCGCGGAGGTAATCGGGATTGTTCGGTGCGATTCGATCGAGCTGCGCGAATTGCGCGATCACTTCGGCGAACTGCTGGTCCGACTGCAACAGCTCGATCAGTTCCAATCGCAGGTCAACGGAGGACGGCGCGAGCATGATGCCCGCTTCCAACCGCGTCCGCGCATCCTTCCGACGGTCTTGCGAGACTAACGCTCGCGACAGCCGCACCACCGCATCGAGATCCTCCGGTTGCTTCAACAGCCGCTCTTCGTAGTGCTTTATGAGGCCCGCCGCATCGTCCTTCGTGAGGAACGCCTCCTCGACACGCCGCCGAGTTTCTCGAAACAGCCAGTGGTCCGGCTTCAGCCCACCGAGAAGTTGATCGGCCTCGGCCAGCGCTCTCTCAAACTGTCCCAGCTTCAGCCGCAGATCAACCGCTTCGAGTTCAAACTCCGACCGCTGATACAAGTCCTTCGTCGCTTTTGCCAACGCCTCGAATCGAGGCAACGCTGCCTCCCAATGCCCATCGTCGAGTAATGTCTTCGCAACCAACTGCGGCACGCGCGGATCGTTTGGGACGAGTTTCTCCAACCGCGTCCAAACCTCGACCACCTTGTCTCCGGGAGCCAGCCGCTGTTGCACGCGGCCGAGCGTTTGGAACACATCGAGCAAATCGGTCGGTGCCGGCCGTCGCTGGATCGCTCGTTCGAGAGCCTCGGCCGCATCCGGCCAGCGATTGAGTGTCATCAAGTTCTGGCCGAGCACGAATGATGCCACCGCGCTCTTCGGCAGCAATGCCTCCGAGCGTTCCAAGGCTGTCTGAGCGGATTCGGCATCACCCTGCGAGGCCTCAATCAGTCCGACCACCAACCAGGCTCGGCCCGCATCTTCGAATTCAGTCGCCTCGGCTTGCTCTCGCAACCGAGTGATCAACTCATCGAGCGACTCGTGATCGACATGAAACTCAACCACCTTGTCGAGCGCGGTCCCCCGTCTCGGATTGCGCTCCAGAACGAGCAGAAACCGGTCAGCCGTTTTACGAGCTTCCGCCTCGGCTACGTCCTCGTCTTGCGAGAAAATCGGTCGTGCGACAAAGACGCACAAGCTGATCAAGAGGGCGAAGCCAAACACAAACAGGCGGGTATTCAAAGCAGGAATCTCCGGCGCAGACCGATCGTCACGACGAGTCTATCGCGAGCCAAGATGGCCAGCCAGCAGCGGTTTTGATGCCGTCGTGATCGCTGTCCGCTGGAGTTCAGCACGTGGTTCGAGCCAAAACCAGCACTCGACCAACTCGCCGGAAACCGCTACCATCCCCTCCCCTCGAATGACACACCGAAATGACTTTCCCCGACCGGGCATGCTCAGGTGAGTTCCAGGCTTCTGCACTACTCGCTGTCGAGTGGTCGATCGCAAGTAACATGTGATCCCGGAGTCGCGCAAAAGCCGACGAGCCACCGGGGCAAGCTCGGTGGATTGGCTTTGTTGGTTAAAGGTTTCATGGACACTCGCCTCATCCGCAATTTTTCGATCATTGCACACATCGACCACGGCAAGAGCACGCTCGCGGATCAACTCCTGCTGAAGACCGGGGCCATCACGCAGCGCGAGTTTCGCGAGCAGATACTCGACGACTTGGACGTTGAACGGGAACGAGGCATCACGGTCAAAGCTCGCGCGGTCTCAATTCACTACACCTACAAGGGTGAGGTCTACGAGTTGAACCTGATCGACACGCCGGGCCATGTCGATTTTCACTACGAGGTCTCACGCAGTCTTGCCGCGTGCGAGGGGGCGTTGCTGGTCGTTGATGCGTTTCAAGGGGTGCAAGCTCAAACCGTCGCGAACGCCTACGCGGCGATTAACGTGAACCTGGAGATTATCCCGGTCATCAACAAGATCGACCTGCCAATCACGCGCATCCCAGAAATCCTGGACGAGATCGAGACGGTCGTCGGACTCGACACCACCGGTGCGCTGCAAGTCTCCGCGCGACAGGGGATCGGCATTGAAGAGACCTTGAATGCGATCATCGAGCGCATCCCGCCGCCGAAGGGCAAGGCCGACGACCCGCTGCGAGCGCTCGTCTTCGACAGCAAATTCGACATCTATCGCGGTGTCATCACCTACGTCCGCATGATGGACGGCACCGTCCGCAAGGGCCAAAAGATTCTGTTCATGAAGGGACAGTCGGCTCACGAAGTCCTCGACGTCGGCCAGTTTTGCCCGGACATGAAGCCATGCGATTCTCTGGGCTGCGGTCAGGTCGGTTACATCATCACGGGGATTAAAGACCTCAGCCGAGTCCACATCGGTGACACCGTCTCCGATCCGCTCAACCCGCCGATGGAACCGCTGGAAGGCTATAAGAAGCCACAGCAAATGGTCTTCTGCGGCATGTACCCGATCGAAGCGACCGACTTCGAGAAGCTCCGCGATCAGCTCACGAAGCTAAGCCTCAACGACGCCAGCTTCTCGTATCAAGCCGAGACCTCCGATGCGCTCGGCTTCGGCTTCCGCTGCGGGTTCCTCGGCCTGCTGCACATGGAGATCATCCAGCAGCGGCTGGAAAAAGAATCGGGCGTCGATCTGATTCAAACCGCGCCGAACGTGACTTACGAGTTGACCAAGCGCGACGGCGGACTCATGGTGATCGACAACCCTCAAGACGTCCCTGACGGCGGCAATATCCAAGAGTGGCGCGAGCCGATTGCGAAGGTCAACATCATCGTGCCGACTGAGTTCATCGGCCCCATCATGCAGCTTTGTGCCGATCGCCGCGGCGTCTTCAAGAGCACGGAATTCCTCGGTCCGAAGCGTGCCCAAATTGTTTGGGAACTGCCGCTGGGCGAAATCATTTTCGACTTGCACGACAAGCTGAAGAGTGCGACTCGCGGCTACGGCACGATGGACTACGCGGTCATCGGCTTCCGTCCGGCGGACCTCGTCAAGATGGACATCCTCGTGAAGGGAAACCGCGTCGATGCCCTCTCGACCATCGTGCATCGCTCGAACGCCGAACGCCGCGGCCGAGCGGTCGTGAAGAAGCTCAAGACCGAGATTCACAAGCATCAGTTCGAGGTCGCTTTGCAAGCGGCCATCGGCGGCAAGATCATCGCTCGCGAAACGATCTCGGCCTACAAGAAGGACGTCACCGCCAAATGCTACGGCGGCGACATCAGCCGCAAACGCAAACTGTGGGACAAGCAAAAAGAGGGCAAGAAACGCCTCAAACAATTTGGCGAAGTCGAAGTCCCGCAGAAGGCGTTCCTCGCCGTACTCAACACCGGCGACGACGAGCGGTGAGTGGCCTAGCACGACGCGCCAGCGAGTAGTCGCACATCAGCAGTCACTCGCTTGCGCGTCGTGCTCGTTTTGCGGTCACTCGTTAAAACGGTGTCACTTCAGCGGGCGAAGGAGACATTTCATGCGTCGCACTCGATTTGTTCCGTAGTTCTCCGTGTTGTTGTTGGCCAGCTTCGCCGCGAGGATTGATGCCGCTGAGGAATGGATTGACCTCCTTCCAGCGACCGATCCCGCGAAGCAACGAGTCGAGGGGGCGTGGACAAAGTCGAGCGAGGGGCTCGTCACGAATGCCGCCACCGTTTCGCGGTTGGTTCTGCCCATCAAGCCTGCTGGCGAGTACGACTTCAAAGTCGCCTTCACGCGGCGAACCAGCCGGCATTCGGTAGGGTTGTTCTTCGTCGCGGGAGGCAAGCAGGCGGCGTTTGAAGTCGATGCCTGGGGCTAGCACCTCGCCGGCATTCAGGACATTAAAGGGTAACCGATCACCTCGAATCCAACGCGTGTGGCGGATCAAACATTGGAGAACGACCGCAAGTACACTGCCGAGGTCCGTGTCCGCCGTGACAAAGTCCAGGTCTTTCTCGATAAAAAGCTGTTGACAACGTATCGCGCCGAGACCAATGGCGCACGCATGGTTGCTCCAAATTCCGTCGGCGGTCCCAGCACCCTGACTGACGACGTCGTAATCGACGGCAAGATCATGACCGGTCAAGACGACCCGACCGCTGGCGAGATGGGCCGGCAACTCGCGATGGCATTGCTGGCCAAGTGAGCCTCAGCGGTCGTGGGGCACGTCAACGCGATCCGAAGTAGAACAGTGTCAACCCGAGTGCGATTCGGTCCACCAGTGGTGGCAGATTCAAGCCGAAGTCGAACACAGCTGGGACGGCCGCGACGATGATCGCTCCAAGCATGATCAGGGCTTTGATGTCTCCCCAAACCCCGGTGATAGGTTGAGCGCGGCGTTTACTGAACCAACTCGAAATGCCCCGTACGATCGCGCCCAGTAAGTACGCGAACACCATGCTGAGCAGCGCGATCGCTTCAGGCGTCACCAGCTTTGGTTCTCGATACAGGTAGATCCCCAGTCCCACAAAGTTCCCGATGATGATCGTGCGGATCGAGTTCTTGGGCAGGTAGAGCGGATGACGTTCCTTTTCGATGACCCCTTCTTGTTCCAGTCGCTGTAGCACGGCTGGCGATAGCGACACGAATCTCCTCGATGTGAAGTAGTGCGCCAGCGCGATCAGTAATGTTTCAATCCACAACGGGTCCGGTGATCGACCGAGCGCGACTCGCGTGACGACCACCGCCACGACGATCAGCGTCAGTAAAGCTCGCACACTGCCGGTCGGCAGTCCCAAAGGTGGCCACGTCTTCGGTGAACTCTCAAACTCGTTCATCGCGACCTCCTGAAAGCTGCCCTGCCGCAGGGCGACAGGGCTACGAACTACTCCAGCGAATTGAACACTAGCCCGGTGAGCAGCTTCGGATAGAAGAACGTGCTCTTCGGCGGCATCTTTTCGAGCTTGCTGGCGATCTCTTGGACGTGACCGATCTCAGCCGGCGGGACCAACACCGCGAGTTGACAGCTCTTCGCGTGTTGAGCTTCGATGACCTCGTCGAGGATGTGCGGGAACTTGAACGTCGGATTCGCCTCGGGATACGCCCGCTTCAGGCAATGCTCGACAACCAACTTGTGCAGCAGCGCGACGCCGAGTCCGTGCCAAGCATCGCTCTGATCGGGAGCAATCGTTTTCATTGGCGACGCATCGGTGACTCGGCCAAACAACCAGCGGCCATCTTTGATCGTGCCGAAGCCAAAGACGTCCTGGCCACCGTCGGCGGTGACCATCTCCCAGGCTTCCTTCGCGCCGGCAGCTCCAGTCCCGCAGTCCTCGAATTCAAAGTTGGCAGAAAGAGCGGATTGGAGTTCGTCGGCCGTCAGTTCCGGCAGACCGGAGAACAATCGGTGTGTCGGCAGAATCGCGAGACCGGGGTCGTCCATGCCGACCAGCATCATCAGCACGAAGTTGGCCGGATGATTCTCGTCGACATCGTGGCCCTGCTCGATCAGCCAGCGGCGGTAGTTGCACGAGGTCTCGTAACGGTGATGTCCGTCGGCGATGAAAATCGGCTGCGACTTGAGCGAGTCGCGGACCTGATCGATCACCGCTCGGTCGCTCACCGGCCAGAAACGATGCTTCACGCCGAGATGATCGGTCGCTTCCAGCGGCGTCAGTCCGACGATCGCCTTCTCCAAAACTGCCTGAGCCTTCGTCTCTAGATCGGGATACAGACCGAAGACCGGCGACAGATTCAAATTTGTCGCTTTGGTGAGCAACAGCCGATCCGCCTTCGGACCAGAGAGCGTTTGCTCGTGCGGGTAGACGCAGCCCCGGCCGAACTCTTCGAGGCGGCAACGGCCAATGAATCCCTTGCGGCAGTAGGTGCGGCCTTCCCAGTCGAACTCCTGGTGATAGACGTAGAGTGTGTCTTCTTTCTCCCGCAGCCAGACCCCTTCGGCCTGCCACTGCTTGACGAAGCCCGCGGCTCGCGCGTACTTGTCGTCCGGTGACGTATCTCCCGGTTCCTCGCGATTGAAGTCCACCCGGATGACGTTGCACGGATGCTGCTTGTAAAGCCGCGAGCGAAACGCCTCGTCGATGACGTCGTAGGGAGGCGCGACCACGTCCGAAAGATCGCCCACCTGAGCCAAGTCGTACCGCCACGCGCGAAAGGGAAGAATGTCAGCCATGAATTCCTCGTAGTGTGGGTCGAGCATCGAGACCCACCATCAAATTTTTGGAGTCTCTTTGCAGGTGATGGGTCTACGTTTTGGCGAATGCCCGCTGGGCCTCTGCCACGAAGCGGGCGAGGAGTTTAGTGTCCTTCACACCGGGAGACGACTCCACGCCGCTGGCGGTATCGACTCCCATCGGTCGCACGGCTTTGATCGCGGCCGCGACGTTGTCGGGAGTCAGTCCGCCAGCCAGGATCAGCGGCGGCCAGTTCGTTCGGTCGTAATCGCAGGCGATCAGTTCCCACGGCGCGACTGCCCCAGTGCCGCCGAACGAACCATCCACGCGAGCATCCAACAAGCACCCTGCCAATGGCACGTTGAGCCGATTGCACTCAGCAAGGAATCCGGCGACTGGCTGCAAACTGTCACCGACACGAAACGCTTTGAGGATCGCCCAGTCGGGATGACGTTGATGAAGGTCGGCGACGAATACCGGAGTCTCGTCCCCGTGAAATTGAATCGTCGTCAATCCGGATTGAGCGGTGATGGACTCGATCTCATCCCGCGAGTGATTGACGAAGAGTCCGATTGGTCGGGCTGAAGTCGCAGAGAGTGCCGACACTATCTCTGCCGCGTCAGTCAGCGTGACGATTCGCGGCGACTTCGTGAAGAAGTTTATGCCGATGGCAGCGGCTCCGGCATGAACAGCCGCCTTGGCCGATGCGACGTCTCGCAAGCCGCAGACTTTGATCCAGCCAGGAGTGATGACCATCGCAAGCGTCCTCAAAGTAGCCCTGGCGCTCTACTTGGTTTCCTGCATCGCCTCGAACTTGGCGATCCACTTTTCCGGATCTTCCTCGAATGCCGCTTTGCAGCCGGAGCAGCAGACCCAATACGACTTTCCTTTGTGGCTGACCTGCATCGTCCCCAAGCCTTGCGAGATCACGCAGGTCTTCTCTTTGAAGTCGCTGTCGTCGAGTGCGAAGGACGTCCCCTCGCGCTGACTGGCCATCGTGTCAAATCGGACAAACCGCGAGCCGCGCAATTGGGCGAGTTCGAACAAGTAGCGGTTGTTGTCCTGCTGGTTCATCACGATTTGCCAGCGGTCCTTGGCGTCACCGGTCTCGGTGAGCTGCAGCTTGTAGGTCCGCTGCGGAGTCTGCTTCTTGTCCTCACCGGGCTTGTCAGTCGGCTCGGCGGTGAAGGTGCCTTGCAGCACGCGCTGTTTCCCGTCCTTGTCCGTGAGCGTCATCTGGAATTTCTCGTCTTCGACGAGATACGTCAGCCGCGCCGTCTTGAAGTACGCGCCGTCCTCCTTCGTGGCCAGCGCCAGCGCTGGCTGAGCGCGATCGGTCTTCCAATCCCAGACCCATTGCAGGTCTTCGTACGATTTCGTCTTGTCGATGATCGCGTGCCACGGGCCGAGCACCACTTGGATCGGCTTGAGCGCCTTCTTGACGTCGTCGAGTTGCTTTTCCGGCGGCACCTTCTTTTTCGCCGTCGTGTTCGTGCTGGACGTGTCTCCTCCTCCGAGCTTCACCGGAGCGAACGACTCCGCGGGCGTGTCCTCTTTCGATGCTGAGGATTTGGATTCACCGCTGGACTCTTCACTTGTACTTGCCACAGGAGTTGATTTCTTCGAGTCGTTCTTCGGAGCCTTGCTCGTTTGTGGCTCGGTCGAACCACCGCAGCCGAGAATCCAACCGCTGACAACCAGCGAACCCAACAACGCACAGCAGCAACGTGTGAAAGCAGTCATGACAATTCTCTACGGGTTTCGGATTTCGAGTTTCGGACTTCTCAATTCACCCAGCCGCTCTCGCACCAGGTTGCCTCATTCGGCGTCGCGATCGAATTGAGTGGCCACAGCGGTCGAGTGATCTTGTCGAATCGCATCTCGCCCCAATGAGGCGACGCACAGCCTGGACAATCAGCCAGGAGCGATCCGGCGACGAACGGATCATAGTCGGCTCGGAACCCCGACGGCGACTTCGCGACGACAATTCCGCAGGTCCGCGGGTCGAGGCCGACTGACTCGTACAACCGAGGCGAACTGCCGGGGCCGCCCCGTTCGACGAGCAGGATTTGGACGTCCCCTGCTCTCACGATTGCTCCGCGGCCCATGTTCACCGGCAGGTTCTTGCTGATGTGGCCGGTCAGAATCCACTCGACGTTTTGCAGTTTTTCGACGACGCCTCGGACACGGACGGGAGACGAGTACTCTGGGGCAAGTCTGCCGCCGACGTCGGCGTCGAAGACCCCGCCGACTCCGACGCGAGACGCGTCGGCCACGGCGACGGGATCAACCATGAACGTGAGCGCGCCATGCGGAATCGTCGGGACCGCGAGCAGTTCACGGAGCAGGCACGTCGAATCGCCGGGAGCGCCGCTGTTCGTCGCATCGGCTCCGTCCCCGATCACGATCGGATACTTGCCAAGCGCGAGCGCTTGTCTTACGACTTCGGCTGGTGGGAAACGATCGACGGCTTCCAGTTCGTGGCGGATGTCCCAGCAGGCCGCGCAAAGCTGATCGACGGTTTGTTCCCAGCGCGATTCGCGGCGAGCGGTCGTCAGCATGACCGTCCAGCCCAACTGCGGAGCATCGAACCAGGGCATGACCATCGCAACGTTTGCGGCCAGCACTTCCTCTTCGGATTCAAGTTGTTTCAGCCGCTCGTAAATCGGAGCCGGTATGCCGGTGAACGTGTTGTGATTTTCCGCAGCCGTGAACATCGGCAGCTTGCGCCAGATCGTCTGCGGGCGGACGCCATTTTTCAGAATCTTCCACAAACCCCGCACCGCGCGTTCACCCGTTTGCCACGAGTCGAGATGCGGCGCAGTGTGGTAGCCGCATAGCAGGTCCGCGTTCGTGAGCATCCGCCGCGTCAGATTCGCGTGCAGATCAAACGTCGCGACGATCGGCACGTCGGGACCGACCTTCGCCCGGACTCGTTCGAGCAACGCGCCGCTCAGGTCCGGCTCGTCCTCGGCCGCCATCGCTCCGTGCAGAACGAGGCACACGGCATCAAGCGGCCCTGCGATGCGAAGCTGCTCGTCGAACGTCTCGAAGATGCGCTTCGCCGTCGGGGATTCGACCGCGCCCCACGGCCAGCAAGTGAATCGAGCCAAACCGATCAACTCGCTCGGCGGCTCCGGCCACTGACGAAGACCCGCCAAGACGCCACCGATCTCGCCAGTCTGCCCGTACTTCTCAAAGATGTCTGGTCCGACCGCGACACCCCAATTCTCGAAGTCCGACCAGCGGGTCAGGTTTCGGTTAAATGTGTTCGACTCTTGCCACATCTGGCCGATGGCGATTCGCATGATTGTTCCGATCGTGGCGCACGCAGCTCGCGTGCGTCGATTTCCAATTTGTCGAGAACTGCAACCACAAACAATTGCACGCAAGCCGCGTGCGCTACAACCGACGTATCGGATACGGACAGCAATCCGCCGGGCAGACGTCGTGGTTCGGGGCGAATGATCCGACGGCTTGTCGCTCGCAAGGCTGAGCTGATTCGATTGCGAGTCGCTCGGCGATCAACTCGACGATCATCTCCACAAATTTCGGATGCGTGCCGACGGTCCCAGCTCGGACCATCGTCAGGCCGAGTTCCTGCGACATCTTGGCCGCTGCGTCGTCGAGGTCGTACAGCACTTCGATGTGGTCCGACAGGAAGCCGATCGGTGCGAGGACGACTTGTGAAACCGACTGCTCCTTCAAGGATCGCAGATGGTCGAGAATGTCCGGTTCGAGCCACGGATCGGTCGGCCGGCCGCTGCGACTTTGGTAGACCACGCGCCAACGATCCGTCGGGATCTCCAGCCTCTCGGCGACCAGCCGAGCGGTCTCGGTCAGTTGTGCGGCATACTGGCAGTTGTCGGCCATCAGCATCGGGAGACTGTGAGCCGTGAAGGCGATGTGCACCGCATCGCGACCCTCGGTCGGCAGCCGAGCGATCGCGTTGGCGACTCGATCGGTGGTCGCCTCAATGAAGTCCGGGTGATTGAAGAAAACTCGAACCTTGTCGATCACCGGAGCCGATGGTCCCACCGCTTGTCGAGCAGCCTCGATGTCCTCGCGATACTGCCGGCAACTGGAATACGAGCTGAACCCCGCCAGCACGAAAGCAAGCACTCGTTGGATTTTGACGTCGACCATCGCCTCGACCGTCTCGGTCAGCAGTGGGCGCCAGTTGCGATTCCCCCAGAAGATCGGCAGGTCGATGCCGCGACGAATCAGCTCCGGCCGCAGAACCTGAATCAGGTCGCGCACCTGCTGGTTGATCGGGCTGACGCCGCCGAAACTCTGGTAGTGCTCGGCGACTTCCAGCAGCCGCTCGCGCGGCACCGGTTTGCCGCGAGTCACGTTTTCGAGAAACGGCATGACCTCGTCCGGCCCTTCGGGGCCGCCGAAGCCAACAATCAACAAAGCATCGTAAGGAGCAGGCATCAGTCGTCTCGTCTCAAAAGGTGCAAGGAGAATGTAGCCCTCTCGCTCCGCGAGAGGAAAGCCGTGCGTCGTTCTGGCTCGGGTTGCGGATGAGACCTCGATCAAAAACAGCAGCCCAACGCGTGTTCGGCTTCGCTGTCGCAGAGCGACAGGGCTACTTTGCCTAGCCTGCTTGAACGCCGGGAAAACGGTCTTTTGCGGATTCGGCCTCGCCGCTACATTCCGCCCCGCTTTGAGGAGCCAAGACGCGGAAACTGCCGGACGATCCGGTTCAATCCGATCTTTGTCGGCGGAAAGGAGTCTGCCATGCCGTATGAAACCATGCGCTTTATCCATGCGGCGCGTGTGTCGATCGATCAGCCGTTGAGCGACACCGGGGTGATCGTCTCGGACCTGCGAGGGCTGGCGCGCGATGCGACCACGCAAGCTTTTCGAAATCTCGTCGCCGCGTGCCTGGAGCACGACGTCGACTTTTTGCTGCTCACCGGCGACACGATCGAGCAAGCCGATTACAGCATCAAAGCTCGCGTCGAATTGCGGCACGGATTTGAGGAACTCGAAGATGCCGGGGTCCAAGTCTTCTTGGTTCCCGGCGCGAGCGATCCGGTTTCCGTTTGGGAACAATTCCCCGAACTGCCGAGCAACGTCACCGTCTTCAAGCCGGACTCCGATGACCCGGTGGCCGTGCTACGAGACGGCTCGGTGATCGCCTCGATCCGTGCGCTGAGTTGGCGGCAATCGTGGTTCGCCTGGGACGACGAAGAGCCACACTCCGATCGCACGCAGCGCCGCAAGAAAGAAGCGGACGATGCGGAGAACTCGCTCGACAAGGCTGATCCGCAAACGAACTCGCTGATCGACGGTTCCGAACTCGACGACCAATCGCTGGACGATCTCGAAGCGACCGACGTTGCAACTCCCGCGCGCCACGAAGCTCGTCGAGAGATTCGCCGAGTGCAATCCCCCGCCGATCTGCGGCCGAATCATTTTGCCATCGCAATCGTGCGCGACGGAGTCGATCAACCCGGCAACGATCCGCAGGCCGATTACCTTGCTGTCGTCGGCGGCTGTGAGCGAACGACCTCCAAAGGCGCGGATTGGCTGATGCACTTCCCCGGCAGCACTCAAGGCCGCATGCCCAACGAATCGGGATTGCATGGCTGCTCGCTGGTGGATCTCGACAGCGACGGCGTCATCCGCTGCCGCTTCCTTCCGACCGCGACAGTGCGCTGGGAGAACTTCGCTCTCGACATCGACCCCGACACGACCTTCCAGCAGTTAGTGCAACTCGCTCAAGGCACCTGCCGAGGCCTGTGCGGAATCGAATCGAAGCCCGAACAAGGAAGCCTCGTCGCCGAGTACGGCGATGCGGCCGACGAGAATTCCGAGTCCAATGCGACCGCCAAAGACCAGGCGGCGGTCTCGGAAGCTCTGCACGCCCAAGCCTGTTTCCTGCGTTGGACGATTCGCGGACATGGACCGCTGTTCGAGGCACTCTTCAAGGAAGAGATGCAAACCGAGTTGATCGAGTGGCTCGACGATGACGTGCATTGGCCGCTGGAGGTGCCTCGTCTGCACCGCATCCGCTTGCTCGCCGCCGAACCCGCCGTGACGCGCACCGAATCGGACGCCGACGACGAACAACTTGATGTCCCAACCGAATTCTTCTGGCGGATCGATCAAGCTCAACCGCTCGGCAAGTCGGCTTGGGATGATCTCGGCGGAGACTCGTCTGTCGAACGAGAACGATTCGCACGCATTCAAGCAGCGAACTCCGAAGGAGACGCGGCCGTCGTCTTCAGCCTCGCACGCCGCCGTGGATGGAAATGGTTTCGAGGGGCAAGCACGTAATCGTAGGGTGGATCGAGTCATCGAGACCCACCACGAATGACGACGGTTTTGGTGGGTCTCGATGACTCGACCCACCCTACGAATGTCTGACAAAACGCGAGTCGCACAAGGATGAGCACTCGATGAAGATCACTGAAATCGAGATCGAACAATTTGGTCCGTGGATCGATCTGTCCCTGCCAATCGCCGGCGAAGGGCTGACGGTGGTGTCGGGCGTGAACGAGTCGGGCAAGTCGGCGCTGCGTCGGTTCATTCGCGGCGTGCTGTTCGGCTTTCAAGCCGAGGACACTCGGAGACACCCCAACGTCGGCTCGTTGCAGATTCGGCATCGCGGCCGGCTGTTCGAGATTCGCCGAACCGCTCACGACGGCGGCAGCGGATTGGTAACGTCGCGCTGGCTTACGCCTGCGAACGCTTCGAGAGCTCACGGCAGCAGTCTGATCGAGCACTGTGATTTCGAGATTGAAGACGACGTCGAAGAAGAGACTCGCTTCGAACCCGAATCGACGACTCTGCCGCTGACCGACACGTTGTCCGATGTCGTGGGTAACCTGTCCGAAAAACTGTTCGATCAAATCTTCTCGCTGGGGTTGAACCAACTTCACGAACTGTCGAACCTCGCGGACGCGGATGTCGCGAAGGCGATTCACGGCGAAACGCTCGGTCCGTTCGGGCAAACGCTGCTCGCCGCGCGCGATGAGATGTCGCACAATTCGGAGCGGCTGTGGGACGAGGCTCGACAAAACGGGCTGCCGTCGCTGCTCGCCCGCTACGAGCAACTGACCGAACAGGTCGAAGATCAAGAGCAACGGCTGAAACGTTACGGCGACATGATCCGACTGCGGCGACATCACGAGCGGCGGCTGGCCGCATTGCGATCCCGACGCTCGCAGGTTCAAGAATCGCTGCGCGGCTACACGCACATTGAACGGGTCTGGACTCCATGGCAGCGGCTGCGCAACTTACAAGCCGAACTGCTGCGGCTGCCGCGCATCGACGACTTTCCGGAAGGTGGCATCGCTCGGTTCGATCACATCGAACAAGAATTGCAGACCGCCCTGAAGTGCCGCGAGGCATTGATCGGCGAGGCAAAGCAATTCCATCGGGACGCCAAGAAGATCACCGTCGCTCGCGAACTGCGACGCTGCTCCGCCTCAATGCGAGCGCTGCTCGATCAGCGTGAGCACATCGGCCGAGTCGAAGAACGTGCGCGAGCCTCGCACGCAGCTGTCAAACAGCAAAAGGAAAAGCTCGACGCAGCGGTCACGTCACTGGGTGAAGGCTGGACAACGGTGAAGCTCGAAGCCTTGGACACCTCCGTCGCGGCACATTATCGGCTGGTCGAAAAAGCTCGGCAGTTCCGCCGAGCGGCTTCGAAACGGAATAAGTGGAAGCAGCGACTGACTCGGCTGTCGCAGCTTTGCCAGCAACAGTCGGCCGATCTTGAAGCGGCGGCCAAGAAGTTGCGCGGCATCAGTCTGGAAGACGCACTGCGCCAAGCAAGACAGCAACGAGCCGGTTCGATGCTCTCGATTCCGATCGCGCGAGCGGTCTCGACGATCAGCACGAGCGACCCAGAAATCGAACACCTGCATTCACGGATCGTCGAACTTGAACAGCGCCGCGTCAGCATCTCGCGGCAAATCGAGCGGCTCGAACCGCGATTGATTCTGCCGAAGTGGGTGCTGGGTGTGCTCGGCTTCTTCGCTGTCGGCGGCATCGTGTTGGCACTGCTCGGCTTGGCAACCGGCTTCGCGTCGAACGCGCTGGCCGGAGCGGCGTATGCAATTCTCGGCACCGTCTGCGGCGGACTCGCCTTGGCGCTGAAGTTGCACTTCGAGCAACAAGTCCGCGACAGCCTCGCCGCGATGAACGACGAACTCCGCGACAACGAAGCTCGCCTCCGTGAAGCCCGCGAATCGTGGCAGACGCTGACCGGCATCGAGTCGAATAGTAGCCGGCACATTCCGTGTGCCGACGATTCCGCACACGGAGTGTGTGGTCTGCAAACTGGGTCTGGCGAGCAACCCGCCGGCTTGAACGCTGGCGGGCTGTTTTCCAAATCCACGAGTCGCGAAGAGGAATTCACCGTCGAGGAACTCGAACGGCTCATCGAGTCGAAACGGGAGCTTGCTCGCAACCAGCAAAAGCGAACTCCGTGGCGAACGCGCTTCGATGCGGCGTCTCAAGAACTGACAACGGCGAGGCAATCGTGGTGCGACACACTCAAGCAACTCGGCCTAACGGAAAGCGTCCGTGTCGCCGAGACATTTGATCTGTGGCAACGACTGGCCGCGACAAATGAACTGCTCAAGGCATTTCAATCGGCCGAGATGGAATTCAAGCGGCACCTGGAAGGAGTACAGACGACTCGCAGCCGGATTGTCGAACTGCTGCATCGCCTGAACCGCCGTGACCTCGAACAACGCACCACCGCCGAGGTCTTTCAGATTTGGGAGCAAGACCTTGCGAAACTCACCGCGACACTGCAAGAGCGACTGCGACTCCGCCGAGAAGAGCGTCGCCGCCGCGCGGAAGCCGCCGAGTACTCCGAAAAGATCGACGATCTGCGATTGCAGCGTTCGGCGTTGTTGCGGCAAGGCTGCGCGACCGACCGCGATGACTACGCCCGCCGAACCATCATCGTCGAACGACACAGACAACTGCATGACCAGATCGACGAGACAAAGGACGAACTCGCTGCTGCAGGTCGAGCGAATCCCGAATTGGCCATCGTCGAAGACGACCTCGTGCGGTTCGACTCCAGCCAGCACGCGACACAGTTGACGAACCTGCGGCGCGAGTCCGCAGACAATGACGAGGAGATCGAACGGCTCCACGAAGAACTCGGCCGTGCTCGCCTCGAAATCGAACAAATGGAATCCGATGACGAACCGTCCGACGTGCGGCTCGATCGCGAGATCGTTCGTTCGCAAATCAAAACTCTCGCCGAAGAATGGCTGGCCGATGAATGGACGGCGCAGGCCATTGATGGCATCTGTGCCCGCTACGAACGAGTCTGTCAGCCCGGAATTCTCGCCGCCGCATCGCGCTACTTGGCGCGGTTGACCTCTGGCAAGTACCGCACGCTGTGGACCCCGCTGCGTCATCGCTCATTGCGAGTCGATGATGCAACTGGGACAACCTGTCGGTTGGAACAACTCAGCGGCAGCACTCGCGAACTGCTGCTGTTGGCGATTCGGTTGGCTCTCGTCGAGGACTTCAACCGTGGCGGCGTCAATCTGCCGCTGTTGCTGGACGACGTCCTGCTGACGCTCGACCCGTCACGAGCCGCTGTCGCCGTAAATGAACTGGTCGCCTTCGCGCAGCGCGGACATCAAGTGCTGTTCTTCACCTGCCACCCGCACCTGACGAGCTTGTTCACGAATGCGGGATGCCCGAATCTACGGCTCAGCCAGTACGCGGCGGCTACTGAGCGACTGGCAGGGTAGGTCAGGCTTTCCAGCCTTATCCGAACATGAACACGACCTCGATCACCAATCGGGTCAGCCTGGATAGGCTAACCTACTATGGAGACCAACGATGCTTTCCACTCGTCGCATATTTCTGCAGACCGGCGTCGCCGCAGTTGCCGCCGGCACGTTGCTCGACACGCTCTCGGCGGTAGACCGTCTGCCGATCGTGGATTGCCACACGCACTTCTACGATCCGACTCGGCCGGAAGGTGTCCCTTGGCCGGGCAAGGGCGATGCGGTCCTGTATCGAACGATTCTGCCGAAATTTTTTTTGGAACAGGCGGCTCCGGTCGGCGTCACGAAGACGATTGTGGTTGAGGCCAGTCCACGCGTGGAAGACAACGCTTGGCTGCTCGATCTGGCCGCGAAGAATCCGTCGATCATCGGCGTGGTCGGCAACCTGACTCCGGGCAAGCCGGAGTTTGCCGGGCACCTGAAACGCTTCACGGCGAACAAGCTCTATCGAGGTATTCGCGTCGGTCACGGTGCTGTGAAAGCGGGGCTCGATCAGCCGGAATTTCTGGCGGACATCAAACGATTGGCGGAACTCGGACTGGAACTGGATATCAATGGCGGACCCGACATGCCGGCCGACGTCGCGCGGTTGGCGGAGAAACTGCCCGATCTGCGAATCGTCATCAATCACCTCGGTAACGTGGACGTGGACGGTGCTGAGCCACCGAAATCGTGGCAAGACGGAATGCTTGCCGCCGCGAAACATCCGCGCGTCTTCTGCAAGGTGTCGGCACTCGTCGAGCATGCCAAGCCGAAGTCAGGTGAGAAAAAAGTTCCCGAAGAGGTCGAGTTCTATCGGCCGATCCTGGACTCGATTTGGAATATTTTTGGCGACGACCGCTTGATCTACGGCAGCAACTGGCCGGTCAGCGACCACGCCGCTTCGTACAAGACGCTCTTCTCGATCGTGAACCAGTACGTGACCGCTCGCGGTCCAGCGACTGCCGAAAAGTTCTTTTGGAAGAATTCTCACGCAGCGTATCTGTGAGAGCCGTAGCGGACGAGCCTCGTCCGCCGTGGCGGAATCGACGCGAGACGCGTCGACCACGAAAAAAGGCGAGTCCGTGTCGGGTGACTCGGACTCGCCTGTTCGATTCAAAACTCGTTCCGCAAATTAACGGATGAAGAGCATTTCGCGGTAGGTTGGCAGCGGCCAGAGGTCGTCAGCGACGATACCCTCGAGTTCATCGGCCACATTGCGGACCTTCAGCATCGCGGGGCACACTTCGTCGCGGTAGTGCTTGGCGTGAGCCAAAACATCGCCGCTGGTAGAGTGCTCGACCGCGTGCTCCAGTTGCTTGATTGCTCCTTCGAGTTGGCCGGTTAGTTCGGTCACCCGATCCAGCGAGCTGGTGTCGGGAGTGCGGCCGCAGCCCTTCATCGCGACGGCGGTTTGAGCCAGCTCACCTTGATAACGGTACGCGGCGGGTAGGATCGACGAGCGAGCCATGCCCAGGCACAAGCGGCCTTCGGAGTTGATGTCTTTGCAATACCGCTCCATGTAAATCTCGTAGCGGCTTTCGGTCTCACGCGGGCTGAGCACTCCGTACTTGTCGAACAGAGCGATTGCTTCCGGAGCTTTGATCGAACCGAGAGCGTCGACCGTGTTGCGAAGGTTCGGCAGGCCGCGTTTCTCGGCTTCGCTGTGCCACTCTTCCGAGTAGTTGTTGCCGTTGAAGACCACCGCCTTGTGTTGCTTGTAGATGCTCTGAACGAGCGACTGCACAGCGGCAGGGAGTTTGCTGGAGTCGCCACCGGTGGACTTTTCCAATTCGGTCGCGACGAAGTCCAAGCTCTCGGCGATGATCGTGTTGAGCACGACCAACGGGCCGGAGATGGATTGGTTCGATCCGACCGCTCGGAACTCAAACTTGTTGCCGGTGAACGCGAACGGACTGGTGCGGTTGCGGTCGCCAGCGTCCTTCGGAAGCGGAGGCAGCGTGTCGACGCCGATCGTCAGGTAGCCACCCTTCTTCGAGGACTCGGCCTTGCCCCTTTCGATCTGCTCGAAGACATCGGTCAGCATGTCGCCGAGGAAGATCGAGATGATCGCTGGCGGAGCTTCGTTCGCACCGAGGCGATGATCGTTGCCCGCGTGAGCAATCGAGGCTCGCAGCAGCTTCGAGTGCTTGTGGACCGCGCGAATTACGGCGGCGCAGAAGACCAGGAACTGCATGTTCTGGTGCGGGTTGTCGCCTGGTTCGAGCAGGTTCGCCGACTCGGTGCCGAGCGACCAGTTGAGATGCTTGCCGCTGCCGTTGATGCCAGCGAACGGCTTCTCGTGCAGCAAGCAGGCGAGGCCGTACTTCGGGGCGATCTTTTGCAGCATCAGCATGATCTGCTGCTGATGATCGGTCGCGACGTTCGCGTTCTCGTAGATTGGAGCCAACTCGTACTGCGACGGAGCGACCTCGTTGTGTCGCGTCTTCACCGGGACACCGAGCTTGTACAGCTCACGCTCGGTTTCGAGCATGCAGGCGAGGACTCGATCCGGGATCGCACCGAAGTACTGATCTTCGAATTCTTGCCCCTTCGGCGGCTTGGCTCCGAACAGCGTCCGGCCGCAGATGTTCAAGTCGGGCCGCGAGAAATAGAAGTTGCGGTCGATCAGGAAGTACTCTTGTTCCGGTCCGCCGGTCGCGAAGACGTAATCGGGATTGCTGTTGCCCAGCGCCTTCAGCACTCGCTGAGCTTGCTTGTTGAGCGCCTGCATCGAACGCAGCACGGGGGTCTTCTTGTCGAGAGCCTCGCCGGTCCACGAGCAGAACGCGGTCGGGATGCACAGCGTGGTGCCGTTCGGGTTCTCCATAATGTACGCCGGGGAAGTCACGTCCCACGCCGTGTAGCCACGAGCCTCAAACGTTGCGCGGATGCCGCCGCTGGGGAAGGACGATGCGTCCGGCTCACCTTGAATCAACTGCTTGCCGGTGAACTCGGAGATCGCACTGCCGTCGCCGGTCGGAGCGAGGAACGAGTCGTGTTTCTCGGCGGTGATGCCAGTCAACGGCTGAAAGACGTGAGCGTAGTGGGTCGCACCCTTCTCCAAGGCCCAGTCGCGCATCGCGGTGGCGACGGCGTCGGAGATGCTGGGGTCGATCTTCTCGCCGCGCTTGATTGTCCGCTGCAAAGCCTTGAAGGCCGGCTTCGGCAGGCGTGCCCGCATTTCCTTTTCGTTGAACGTGTTGACGCCGAACAGCGACGGGCTGGGAACTTCGCGGAAGTTCAACGGCGTGGCGTCCGACTTGTAGTTGATCACGGCGGCGATGGCAGATGCACGAGCATTGGAAGACATTAAGCGCAACTCCTGGGACAAAAATCTGGCTCGAAAACCAAAATGACATGACGACGTTCCACGAAAAGAGTGTCCTCGAGCAACACACTCTCCCCGCAATCTCTGCTGCTGGAGCACGACTTGTGCCGGCCCCGCGATGCTCGGTCGCAACCCACTGCGCCGCACCGCTATTTCGGAAGTCGGCCGAACTCCTGCTGACGCGGATTGCTCCGAGCCTCAGCAATCTTGCCGCTGACTCAGGCAACCCGCCCGACTTCGCAATCGTTCTTCGCGGCGGCCGCCAAGCTAGGCGATTACCGCGAACGGGGGCATCCTAATAGTGCTTTCGTCCGCCTTCAACGCAGCGCCGCGACAATGTGCTCCTGACCTCGCCGAGATTCATTTTCGCGGCCTCGCGGGTACAGTCATCGCCCCCAAATTCAGGATGCCCGCATGAGCCATTTCCGCATTTCCGCTGGTCAAATTGACCAATTCGAGGAGGACGGATTTTTCATCGTTCCGAACCTGCTCGACTCCGAAGAAGTCATGCTGCTCAGCCAGATCGCTCGCGCGGATCGCGAACTGACTTTGAAAAAAGCCACCCGCGCCGACGGCGAAGGGGGGGCGATCGAACTCGTCGTCGAGAACGAACTCCCGGACGATTCGATCTACAGCGCGATCGTCCGCAGCGAACGAATCGTCAACGCGATGGAAACGCTGTTGCTCGACGAGGTCTACCACTACCACCACAAGATGATCCTGAAGGAGCCGCGCGTCGGCGGCGCGTGGGCTTGGCATCAGGATTACGGCTACTGGTACAACAACGGCTGTCTGTTTCCACACCTGGCAAGCTGCATGATCGCGCTCGACAAGGCGACGCGTGAGAACGGCTGCTTGCAAGTCCTCCGCGGCTCGCAGCATCTGGGCCGCATCGACCACGGCAAGACCGGCGATCAGACTGGAGCCGACCTCGAACGAGTCACCGCCGCGCTGGAACGGTTCGAGTTGGTCCACTGCGAACTCGATCCCGGCTCGGCGATTTTCTTCGACTGCAACTTGCTGCACCGCTCCGACCAAAACAAGAGTGAACAACCGCGTTGGGCCTTCATCTGCTGCTACAACGCCAAGCACAACGACCCGTACAAAGATTCGCGTCACCCGCGTTACTCGTTGCTAGAACGATGGGACGACGCGCGTGTCTTGGAAGTCGGGCGACGACAATTGGCGGCGTTGTCGCCAAACTAACCCGAAGCGTCAGCGAGGGCGGACGCTTCACCGATTCCCGGAATCCAAGTCATTTGAAGCGCCGGCCCTCGCTGACGCTTCGGGTTGGTTTGCGTACTCGAAAGGGCCGTTCTCATGTCTCCTCAGCTTTTGCGATTCCTGTTGGGCGTGCTGCTGTTGAGCGTCACAGTCCCCGCGTCACCGGCCGCTGATCTTGTTGCTAGCGACAAGGGGAAACTCAGCGACGACAAGATGACTCGCTGGTTTAATCTGCGAGTCCTCAACGTCGAAGGTCAGGCGTGGAAGGAAACGAAGTCTCCGTTCGATCGCTTCCCGGCCAAGGCGGAGAAAACCGTCCGCGCGGGTGTGTGGGGTCTGAGCCAGCATTCTGCCGGTCTGTGTGCTCGCTTCGAGACGAATGCCCCGTCGCTCAAAGCCAAGTGGGTGTTGACCTCGGCGAAGCTGGAGATGCCGCACATGCCAGCTACAGGAGTCAGCGGCCTCGATTTGTACGTCCGCTCGGAGGACGGTTTTTGGCGCTGGCTGGCGAACGGGCGGCCGTCTGCTCAGTCGAACGACGCGACGTTGGTCTCAAATCTTCCGCCGCTGCGAAAGCCGACGGAGACGCGAGAGTTTTTGCTGTACTTGCCGCTCTACAACGGAGTCAGTGCGGTCGAGATCGGCTTGCCCGCTGACGCGAAGCTGTCAAAGGCAGAACCTTACAAAAACGAAGACGGCTCGCTGCGTAAGCCAATCGTGTTCTACGGCACGTCGATCACACAGGGAGGCTGTGCGTCTCGGCCGGGGATGGTTCACACGGCGATTCTTCAGCGGCGACTGGATCATCCGGTCGTGAATCTCGGCTTCAGCGGAAACGGCAAGATGGAAATGGAAGTCGTCGAACTGATGGCCGAGATCGACGCTTCCTGCTACGTCATCGACTGTCTGCCGAACCTTGAACCCAAAGAGGTCGCCGAACGGACCGAACCGCTGGTCCGCAAGCTTCGAGAAGTGCGGCCGAAGACACCGATCCTGCTCGTCGAGGACCGCAGCTACAGCGACTCATTCCTGGTGACGTCGAAGCGCGAGCGAAACGAATACAACCGGCACGCACTGCACTCGGCACATGCTCGGCTGAGAGGTGATGGGGTTGAGGGCCTGTTTTATCTCGACGGCGATTTCCTGCTGGGTGCGGACAACGAGGGGACCGTCGATAGTTCGCATCCAACCGACCTCGGCTTCTTCCGCCAAGCGGATGCGTTCGAGCAAATCCTGCGGCCGATTTTATTCGGTGACAAATGACCAATGAGCAATTACGAATATCTCACGTTCGTGTTTTGCGATTCGAATTTTGTCATTCGTCATTCGTAATTCACGTCGCCGCACCGCCTTGACGGTCGAAAGAGGGCACTCGTATCATCGCCCGCCTTTGACCAAAATCCGCCGCAAGAAACCGGAAAATCTCGCTGAAAGACCGATATGAAACCTGAGCCGATGCAACATTCCAACGCCTTGCCGAACTCCCAGTCGCCACTGGTGAAATGGTTCGACCAGTACGGCAACGGGACGACCATCGTCGCCTGCGTAGCGATGATTGGCGGAGCGATTTGGTACTCGTACACGAAGACGTCGTCCTCTCGCAGCGAGGCCGCTTGGGCGCAGTACAGCCAGGCACGCTCGGCCGAGGACTTCGGCAACATCGCTGACGTCTACTCGAACACCGAAGTCGGCACCTGGGCACGCTTGGGCGAGGGAGAACGCCTGGCCGATTCCGGCATCGCGCTGATGTTCACCGATCGCGAGGCGGCGTTGGGAGAACTCAAGAAAGCGGATGAGGCCTTCCGCAAGGTGCTTGACAATAAGTCCGCATCCGACGTCGCTCGCGAGCGTGCCGCGTGGGGCTTGGCGAAATTGACGGAAGCTCAATCCGACAGCGACACGATCAAGGCCATCGAAGGCTACACCGCGCTGCTCAGCCAATTCCCGAAGTCGATCTACAAAGCGGCTGCCGAAGAACGGATCGAATCGCTGAAGTCGCCGGATGCCAAAGAGTTCTACGCCTGGTTCCACAAGCAACATCCGAAGCCACCCGATCCCAAGAAGCCGAAGGACGGACTGCCGGACGGACATCCATTGCTCGACTCATTGTTGGATGACAAGCCAGAAGGAGAAAAGTCCGAGAGCAAAAAATCGGAAGCCAAGGACGACGAAAAGCCGGACGAATCGAAGCCAGATGCCAAGAAGGATGCGAAGGATTCTGAGACCGAGAAAGCTCCCGACGACAAGTCGAAGAAAGACGAGAAGCCGGCCGAGGAACCGAAATCGGACAAGCCCAAAACGGATGACCCGAAATCGGAGAGCAAGGACAAGGATGCCCCGGCGGAATCCAAATGAACGGTTCTAAAGTGTCCGTGCCGGACGGGGGGGTTGAAAACCTGCCCATTGAGTTGCTCGACAGCGAGGAAGAATCGGATGCTGGCTCCGCTGACAGTGAATCTTCGGTAGTCACGCTTTCTTCCGAGCCAGTCCGCGTTGTTGTCGAAGCTCGCGCGCACGGCTGGCGAGTCGATCACTATCTCTCGCGGCTGTTTCCGAACTACAGCCGAGCGTTGTTTCAACGGGCGCTCGAGCAAAAGTCGGTCGTGTTGAACGGTCTCGCCGTCAAAGCCGCTCGCCGATTGCGAGTCAACGACGTGCTTGACGTGCGGCTGCCCGAACTGCCTGACAGCAGCTTGCCGCCGGAAGACATCCCGATCGACGTGCTGTTCGAGGACGAGCATCTCGTGGTGCTCAACAAGCCGGCGAACATGATCACGCATCCGGGCAAGGGACACTATCGCGGCACGCTGGCGGGAGCGTTGCAGTTTCATTTCAACCAACTCAGCAACGTCGCAGGGCAGCTTCGGCCGGGAATCGTGCATCGGCTCGACAAGGACACTAGCGGCGTCATCGTCATTGCTAAGAACAACCAGGTCCACTGCAAGCTGAGCGAACAGTTCGAGGCTCGCACGACCGTCAAAGAATACCGAGCCATCGTCTGGGGTGAGGTCGCTCAGGACAGCGGCGTCATCGACACACATCTCCGCATCAACCCAAAAGTCCGCGAAAAAATGCAGGTCTGCGAGGCGGGGGGGAATGCTCGTCAAGCCGTCACGCACTTCGAGGTCGCCGAACGCTTTCGCGGTTTCACGTTCATGCACCTCAAACCGAAGACCGGTCGTACGCACCAACTCCGTCTGCACATGTCGCATCTCGGCCACTCGATCGTCGCCGACGAACTCTACGGTGGCGGCAAATGCCTGCGGGTTGCCGATGTGGATGGCAGTGTCGTTCAAGCCGAACGGGAAACGCTGCTTTCTCGCAAAGCCGAATCGGCTGCCAAGAAGTCCGGCTTCGACTCGGTGGTCGACACGTTCGACGACGTCCTGATCCGCCGCCAAGCTCTGCACGCCTTTCGATTGAGCTTTCGGCATCCGGAGAGTGGAATACCGATGACGTTCGAGGCTCCGTGGCCACAGGACTTCGAGGCCACTCTTTCCACGCTGCGTCAGCAGCAGAAATAGGTCGGGCAAGAGTGCCCAACCTACGATACAGACCAAGGATCAACACCCATGAAACTTGCCAAGGTTCGTCTCGCCGACGGTTCCGTCCGCGTGGCCAGTGTCGAAGATCACTCCGTGCGACTACTCGATCTGTCGCGGTCGGCGACGATTCATTGCCTCGCCGACATCCTCAATGAAGTAGACCCTCCCGCGCTCGCTAGATTGCTGATCGACGAAACGAGCGACCCTCTGCCGGCTGGTGCCGTGCGATTTCTCGCACCAATCGACTCGCAGGAAGTCTGGGCCGCCGGAGTCACCTACAAGCGCAGCCAAGTCGCGCGGATGGAAGAGTCCGAGTCAGGCGCATCGCACTACGACAAGGTCTACACCGCGCCGCGTCCGGAACTGTTTTTCAAAGGGAACGCCCGCCGTACCTCCGGTCCAGGTGAACCGGTGCGCGTCCGAGCCGACAGCCACTGGACTGTGCCGGAGCCGGAATTCACGCTCGTGGTTTCCCCGAAGGGCAAACTGGTCGGCTACACAATTGGCAATGACATGTCGGCCCGCGACATCGAGGGGGAAAACCCGCTCTATTTGCCGCAGGCAAAGGTTTACAACCAGTGCTGTGCTCTCGGTCCGTGCGTTCTGTTGGCCGATTCCGCCGCAGGTGGACTGGATCGTGACTCAACCAAGGTCATCCTCACGATCCATCGCGCGGGCCGCGAAGCGTTCCGAGGCGAAACCCATCTGGGAATGATCGTGCGTGGCTGGGATGAATTGATCGGCTGGTTGATACGTGAAAATGACATCCCCGACGGGGCATTCTTGCTGACGGGAACCGGCGTTGTCCCGCCCGATGAATTCACGCTCGAAGAGGGAGACAGCGTGTCGATCGAGATCACCGGCATCGGAATGTTGACGAACCCGGTCGTCAAAGCGAAAGCGTAGGGCACGCCAAAACCACAAACAACATCAGCCCGGCTGATGCTTGTTCCAATCTCTTCCAACCTGTCTTCGTCGCTAACAACCCACCGAGTTCTCCCCGCCGTGAAGAGCCTGTGATCCTCGGCTGCCCACCGTGAACGAGTCACGAGCTAACAGTCGCAACAACCTGAGTTTGTCATCCGTGTTGACATAACCCGGCAGTTGTTCGCGAACGACTCCCACTCGATTGCGGCATCCGGTCCGGCAGCTCGTTTGGGGGTCGGAAGTGGCAGTAGGGTATCGGTCGCGAGTGGAATTGCAACGAACATCTCGTGTCGTTTTTTCGACCGCGATTTTGAACTTGCAATTCAAAGTGCCCGCGCTTAACGGGCTACTTCGTCAGCGTCCCTTTCGAGGACGGCACACCCGCTTGACGCGGATCAATGACGATCGCTTGTCGCAGCGCGCGAGCGGTGCCCTTGAAGCACGCTTCGCTGATGTGATGGCTGTTCTGCCCGTGATGCAGCACGAGATGCAAATTCATCAGAGCATTGGCTGCGACCGCTTCCCAGAAGACCGGGACCAGTTGGCAATCAAACTCGCCAATCTTCTCCGTCGGAAAATCGACGCGGAACACGAACGCCATGCGCCCGCTCAAATCGACAGCCGAGGTGACCAGCGTCTCTTCCATCGGCAGCGCGATGCTGCCGTAACGCACGATCCCCTTCTTGTCTCCGAGCGCTTCGGCCAACGCTTTGCCGAGACAAATGCCAGCGTCTTCGACGGTGTGATGATGATCGACGTGCAGATCGCCCGTCGCTTTGACCGTCAGGTCCATCAGCGAGTGCTTCGCGAGCAGCGTCAGCATGTGATCGAAGAAACCAACTCCGGTGTCGATCTGCGCTTGGCCGGAGCCGTCGAGATCGAGCGACAAGTCGATGGTCGTTTCGGCGGTCTGTCGGTGGATTGTGGCGGTGCGTGGCATGAGCAGATTTCAAATTTGAGATTTGAGATTTGAGATCTCGGATCAGGCGGCACCGTCTTTATCGGCGGGTTTCGCAGGTTCGGAGCGGGCTTTCGAGGGAGCGGCTGGAGTCGTCGGTTTTGACGAATTGCTCGGTGAAACTGGCGACTTGCTGGCCTGCGACTGATCGACGACGACAAACAAGACTTGCATGGGGCGTTGATCGGTCAGAGCCTGCACCGCGTTCTTGTCGTCCGCCGATTTTGAGCGGGGCAAACTTCGGGACATGCTGCGATTGCGTGACTGTTGGCTCACTTGATTCTGGACCAACGCGTCGCGTGAAACTTCAAATGCAAACTGCCTTGCCGGCCGATCTTTCGAGTCTTGCGATTCTTTGGCACGCGACGGTTCGGACTTTGCCGCGAGCTTCGGAGCCGCAATCTCCTTTGCGAGTTTCTTCCCGACGGCGGACGGCGCGGGGACTGCGAATCGGCGAGCCACCAACTGCGAATCGCGTCCGCTTCCGACCTGGTTCAACTGAGCCAGTTCGATGGGCTGATCGACTTTCAAACTTTGCAGGAAGTTCTCGTCGCGGAGTCGTTGCAACGTCGCGGTGAGTTGCTCGGCATCCGATTCAATAAAGACCGCATGCAGTTGGCCAGAGGGAGCATTCGGCGTCTTGGCGAGGTCAGATTTCTTGTCGGCAACCGCACGAGTGGCCTCTTTGTTGCCGAGCAACAACTGCAACCCGGCCTGTCCTTCTTGAAGATCGACGATGGTTAGCCAGACGACGGCGACTTCGGTTCCTTCAGTTCGCATCGCGCGGACAACGTCACCAATTCCCGCGCCACGCAACGCGTCGTGATCGAAGAAGAGAACATCCGACTCACGCGAGGCGATGCCAGATAGCGAACTCGCGCCACTGAGCGGCGCGGTGGCTGAAATCGAATTAGTGCCAGCCGCTCCGCTGTTTCGCAATTCGGCGGCCGGTGCGGTTGCTGTTGGTAACGGAGCGGCTCCACCACCGAAGGAGGCATCGCTTGATGACTCCACAGCAGCGAACTGCTTTGAATAGGCGAGATCCTCGTTACGGACCTGGGCAATCTTCGTGGTGCTTCGGTCGTCCATCGCTCGGACCAGCAGCAGCAAGCCAGCTGCAGACGTCAGCACTGCGACCGCGCCGATCCAGCGACGAGACGAACCGGCACCGCTCGCCACCACTCGCATCCGCGAACTGGCGTCGTCTCGCTGGGAGGGAATCAGCATCTCACGCTCGATCGACTGCAATACCTGCTGTGGAAACTCCGATGGCAGACGCTCTCGCGGCAGTTCTTGCAAGAGGGCGGAAACTTGTCGGATCTCCAACAGCTCGCGGCGAGCCTCGGCGGAGGTCGCCAGCCGCTGCTCTACGACAGCACGTTCGGCGGAATTCACTGCGCCATCGTGGAAGGGAGACAGAAGGTCGTCGGCAGGGAGGGACATCGCAGTCGTCTACTTCGGAAGGTCAAAACGGAAGCTTGAGTGGCAAGCCAGGATCGGTCATTTCCGGCAGGGCTGCTCAGACAAACGTCCGGGTCGGAAAGTTCCCTCGGGCACGAGCGTTGCGAAAAAACGCCGCCATTTCAATGCCGAAGTCCCCAAACATCAGCGGCAAAGACTCCAGAAGAGGTAATTTCCGCCTGTTCGCTACAAGCCCCACGGAAAAAAGCTCCCGACCCCTTCACGATGCTCTACGCCAGTCGACCGGCTTTGATGACTCCGGCTTGCATCACCGCGAGAAACTTCGAGCGGTCGCGGAGTAATGAGATATTTTTCACGACGTCTCCTTCGACGATCAAAAGGTCCGCAAGCTTGCCGACTTCGACAGTGCCGAACTCGTCGCTGCGGCCCATGATTTCCGCACCGGTTTTCGTCGCACAGCTGATGACCGTCAGCGGATCGAGGCCGACGTAGTTGACGAAGAACTCCAGTTCCTTGGCGTAGTCGCCGTGCGGGTTCCAAGCGAATCCGTAGTCGCCCCCCATACCTAGCCGGCCGCCGGCTTTGAGGATGCGGCGGGCCGATTCAGCTCCCCCTTCGAGCGTTTCCTGATGACCATCGATCACCTTTTGAGGCAAACCGAATTCGGGACCGCGTTCAATACTGGCAAGCTCAAAGTACAGCGCGGGGACACATGGCACGTCTCGTTGCAGCAGCAAGTCTAGCGCTTCGTCATCCATGAAAGTGCCATGTTCGATGGCGTCGTAGCCGGCACGCAGAGCGTTCTTAATCCCCTCGGTGGCTCGGCAGTGGCCGGTGACTTTCTTGCCGTGGTTGTGCGCGGTCGTGACGACCGCGTGCATCTCCTCGAACGTCATGCAGAGCGTGTGATGATCGTTCGTGTCCGGCGCGGCGGCGTCTCCGGTCGGGTACGTCTTGATCCACTCGACGCCATCTTTGGCGAGCATTCGGACAGCAGCGCGAGCTTCATCCGCTCCGTTGACCAGCAGGATCAAGCCTTCCATGCCGATCTTGCGGAAGTCGGGATTCCAATCCATGAGTCCGCCGACGCCGCAGATTTCTCGGCCGCTCGAAGCCAATCGTGGACCGAGCGTGACATCACCTTCGATCGCCTTCTTCAGCCAGACGTCGATGTTGAACAAGCTGCCGCCGCTGCGCGCCGCCGTGTAGCCGCATTCCAACGCGAGCTTCGCGTTAGCCGCCGCCAGCAGAGTGACGTATTCGACCGGGTACTTGATATCGAGATCTTCCAGTGCCGCGACGTCAAAATACGTCGGATGAAAGTGCGCCTCAACGAGTCCCGGCATGATCGTCCCGCCGTGAGCGTCGATGACCGTCGCGTCGCGAGAGAGCAGCGGTGCGTTTTCCTCCCGTCCGACGAACGTGATCTTGCCGTCCTCAATGACGACCGCGCCGCTCGCGAGCGGCGCGGCTCCGGTGCCGTCCACGATCTGGCCGTTGCGAATCAGCGTTGTTCCAGTAGCGGTTTGCATGTGCGACTCACTTTGGAGCGCGGTGTGTCAGCACCGCTTTGGATTGTTCGAACTCTGCGAGCCTTGCGCCTCTGTGTGACAAATGCCCTTTTCACACAGAGGCACGAAGCTCACAGAGGAAAGTGGTGCTGACACACCGTACTCCAAAGGTCACGGTACCAAATCCGGCAGCTTGGCCTTCGCCTCGTTGCCGTGGTCTTTCAACGTCATCTTGATGGTCGCCGTTTGCTTCTGGCCGCCGAAGTTGATGTTCAATTCTTGCTGCATTCCGGCCAGGCCGAACGGCACGTCCTTGTGACGGAGGATGCGATGCGTCATGCCAAACTTGGTGTTGCCGAATTCAATCGCGTTGTGGCCGCTGACCACCGAGCATTCCAGATCACCTTGCTGCCAACTGACCTTCTCTTTGGCCTCTTCGGTCTTGAGATTCTGCTTTGGCCCGGCCAACAGCATCCCGAAGGCGGGATCTTTGAGTGGGATCGATTCCACCACTTCCGGCTCGCCGGAATCGAACTTAACCCAGCATTTCACCATCTTGCTGATCGGGTCTTTCCCGTCACCGAATTCCTCTTCGGGGACAAGCATTCGCCAGGTCGCGTTCTGCAGTTGCGGGTGATCGCAGGTCTGTTCCATTTCGATGAACCGGCACTGCTTGCCACCATGAAACGCCTGGCCGACCGACCGCAGCTTCCACGAAGGGACGATCTCTTGCCCGTTGAGCTTCACGTTCACATTGAACTCGGTCCAAGTCCCGTCTTTGGGGAGCATCTGAATCAACGCCCCCGACTTCGGTTCCTCGGCGACGGCAATCTCGAAAACGGACAGAAGCGGACTCAGCGCCAGACCGCTGACGGCGGCTTGCAAGATTTGACGACGGCGCATGATGACTTCTCCAGCGTGCGAAAGAAGTGAGATGTGATTCCGCGGCGCAAAACAGCGTAACGACATCACGACGACAGCCAAAGCAATTGCACCAGTTCTTTGGAAGCGACGAATTCTCCTGGCAACCATTTGTCGTCTCCCTCGATTCGTCGTCTCCTTCCCCATGCTGCCGTTCGTCGGGTGCAACGATTACAACTTCGTCGATTTCGTTGTTCGTCATCACCCGCTGGAGCGATTCGCCATGAACAACTTCTCTCGCCGCGACTTTCTCAAAGAGACCGTGCTCACGACCGCCGCCGGTTGGTCGCTCTCGGTCAGCCAAGCACTCAACGCCGCCCAGACAAGCGCCGGTGATTTGCACATCGCTCCGTTCAAGTTCGACGTCACGCCGCCGATCGGTCATTCGTGTTGCGGCGGGTGGATCAAGCCGATTGAGGTCGTCGATGACACGCTCGAAGCCTTAGGAGTCGTGTTGCTCGGAGCGGGCAAGCCGATCGTCTTGTGTGCGGTTGATTGGACGGGACTGCTCAATGAGGCTCACGTCGAATGGCGGACGGCGTTGGCTCAGGCGGCAGGGACGACGGCCGATCGAGTCGCCGTGCATTGCGTACATCAGCACAACGCGCCGTTCGCGTGCCTCGAAGCCGAACGACTTGTGGCCGCCGAGGGGGACTTGCCTCACATCGTCGATCTCGACTTCTTCAAACGCTGCCTCGACGCCGGCCGAACGGCGGTTGAGAAGGCGATCAAGCAAGCGACGCCGGTGACGCACATCGGTTGGGGACAGGGGAAGATCGAAGGAGTCGCCTCGAACCGCCGCGTTCATCGCGACGAGACCGGAAAAGTGCTGGCGATGCGAGGCAGCGCCTGCACTGATCCGAAATTGATCGCGCTGCCCGATGGCCTGATCGACCCGTTCTTGAAAACAGTCGCGTTCTTCAATGCCGATAAGAAGCTCGCCTCACTGCATTACTACGCGACGCACCCGATGAGCTACTACGCCGACGGCCGAGCCACCAGCGATTTCGCCGGGCTGGCTCGCAAGCAGCGGCAACAGGACGAGCCGGATTGCCTGCACGTCTACTTCACCGGCTGCGCGGGCAACGTCTCGGCCGGAAAATACAACGACGGCTCGAAAGCCGTGCGGCCAATCCTGACAAAACGCGTGTACGACGGCATCGTCGCCTCGGAAGCGAAATTCGACCGAGCCGAGCTCAAAACGCTGTCGTGGAAGACGGCTGAGATTCTGCCGCCGCCGCTCAAATCACTGCACGCGGAAAAGATCGCTCAACAAGTCTCGACGAAGACCAACGCCGTCGTGAACCGCAACCGCCCGTCGTACCAACTCTCATGGCTGCGCCGCGTCGAGAAACGGACCCTGATCGTGCTCAGCTCGTTGCACCTGGGAGGTGTGAAGCTGCTGCATCTCCCCGCCGAGTCGTTCATCGAATACCAACTCCGCGCCCAGAGCCTCGCGAAGGACAGCTTCGTCTGCACCTCGGCCTACGGCGACGGCGGCCCGTGGTACATCCCGGTCAAAGAGGAATACCCGAACGGCGGCTACGAAGTCAGCGTCGCCTTCTGCGAACCAGAGATCGACGACGTGCTGACGGAGGGGATGAAGCGGATTTTGTAGGTGTGGTGGATGCGTCTCGCATCCACGTGTTTTGTTTTTCGACACGGACGCGAGACGCGTCCACCACGGCAAGCATCAATCTTTCGTGACGGCTTCGTCCAAGTTGAGCAACGCTCGTGCGACGAGCGACCAGGCGGCGCGTTCGTTGGCGTCTCCCTCGCCCGGACCTGCGAGAGTTGGGGCATCGAGTTCCTTCGTGGCGAGGCGTTCGCGCTGAGTCTTGAGGAAACGACTCAACAGCGCGATCTCTGCATCGGTGGGCGGTCGCGTGAGGCAGCGGCGGAAGAGTTCGGCGAGTCGCGCGTCGTCGCTGTTCGGCAACGCCGCGAATCGCCGGCCGAGAGCTTGTGACGCTTCGGTGAAGACGACGTCATTGAGCAGCGTCAGCGCTTGCAGCGGCGTGTTCGAGACTTCGCGGCGAATGACACACGCCTCGCCGCTGGGTGCGTCGAACGTCGTGAACATCGCGAACGGCGAGGTCCGCTTCGCGAACGTGTAGAGGCTGCGGCGATGCCGATCGAGTCCCTCGCTGACCTTCCAGGCGAGTTGCCCGTAAGTCCCTTCAGTCGTGATGTTCGTTGGCTGCGGCGGAAAGACGCTCGGCCCGCCCAGCTTGCGGCCGAGCAGTCCGCTGACGCTCAGTATCGAATCGCGGACTGCCTCGGCTTCGACTCGGAAACGCGGGCCACGAGCGAGCAGTTCATTCGGAGCATCGCGACGCAACAACTCCGGCGTGACGTGGCTCGACTGCTGGTAGGTCTCACTCGTGACGATGAGGCGGTGCAGACGTTTAAGGGATTTGAGATTTGAGATTTGAGATTTCAAATCTCCGAAGAATTCGATCGCCAGCCAGTCGAGCAATTCTGGATGCGTGGGGAGCGCGCCTTGGAAGCCGAAGTCTTCTTGCGTGCGGACGAGACCACGGCCGAAGAAGGTGGCCCAGTGGCGGTTGACGGTGACTCGCGAGGTCAGCGGGTTGCTCGGCGAGACCAGCCATTGGGCCAACTCGGCTCGATTGGGAACGACTGTCTCAGGCAGCGGAGGTAGGAATGATGGAGTCCCCGGCTCGACACGTTCCTTCGGTTGCAGGAATTCGCCGCGATGCTGGCGATGCGTCGGACGCGGGTTATTCGCCGGTCGTTCCTGCATCACGAGCGACGTTGGCAGCGCGGGTCGTTGAGCGCGAAGCGACTCGATCACTTGGCGTTCGCTGGCGAGTTCGGGAGCCGTCGCGCAGAACTGTTTCACGAGCGACTTGACGTTCAACGGATTCTTGATGGCGAATAGATCAAGTTCCGAAATGACCTCATCGGCCAGAATAGGCGACTCGACCGCGCGTGGGTCGCTCGTCATGGAGATGCGAAACTTGCCGAGCCCCGGAGCGTAGTACCGCTCGAAGAGCATTCGAAGCTTGATGAGGCCGGAGTTCTTCAGCGGTTCGGCGAGCTGAAAGACGGCGGTGTGCGGCTTCCCTTGGCCGCCGTTGATCGACCAGCCAGTCTGCTTGTTATCGTCGAGCGCGGCCATCGCGTTGCTGTTGCCAGCGGCAAACGTCTGCGTCGCGCGGGCGAATCGCTGCCGCGCGTCGCCGACGGCCAGTTCGATGTCGCTCAGAAAGAAGTCGCCGAACGGGCCTTCGTAGTAGACTCGGCCGGGGCCGTGTTTCGGCAAGCGATCGTCTGGCAGAGCTTCGAGGCGGACGGCGACGATCTCTTTGAGGCTCGACTTCAGCGTCAGTTCGTAGAGGTCGCTCTTCGACATGTCGCCGCTGACGATCACGATGCCGTTGTCTTCGACGGTCAGCAGCGGCAGGTTGCTGGTCGCGGAGACGATCTGCGGCGACTCCCAGCGGACGAGCGACTTCTGTGTCGCCTCCCGCCACGACCGAAACTTTTGAGCGAAGTGCTGCTTCCGACGTTCGGCTTCCGAACCACTCGTGGTGTTGCGGCGACCGAGGCTGAGCCGAAACTTGCCGAGCGTGTGCTTCATGCCGTGCCGCTGTTCGAGCTTGATTGTCCAGCGAGCGGGCTTGTCCGCGAAGCCGCTCGGCTGCATGAGCACGAATGTCGCGGTGCGGTTGACGTTCCAAGTGCCGGGACCGTGAATCGCCCAACCGCCGGTCTTGGCGTTGCCGTCGATCGCTTGAGCGACGGCGAATTGATCCTGCGAGAAGTCGGCCGAGGCATGCGTGAATTTGTTCGGCTGTGAATCGTCCGGCTTGTCGCGCGGCGCGATCGCGGCAGTGATCTCGCTGAGCACGAAGTTACCGTGCGGCGCGCGGCCGGGGCCTTTGCTCGGCAACTTGTCGTCAACCAACGCTTCGAGCCGAATCGCGGCGACGTCCTTCAGGTCGCTGTCGAGTTGAATCTCATACGAATCGGTTTCCGGATTCGGTCCGCTCAGCAGGACGCTCGCGTCGGATTGAATTTCCGCTGTCGCCCCGTTCTCGCTCGTCACGGCGATTGGCTTGAACGGCGTCCAAGTGAACTCGTCCGGCAGCGGGAATCGATGCGGCAGGTCGGCCTCGAGTGCGACGATACGACGGTCGATCTCGACCTGCTGGGCGACAAGCTCCGGGACCCGGATGTCCAGTTCCGGCTCCTCGGCGTTGTTGAGCAGGCCAAAGAAGCGGTAGTAATCGGTGTGCGTGAGCGGATCGTACTTGTGCGTGTGACACTGAGCACAGCCGATCGTCAGCCCCAGCCAGACCGAACCGGTCGTCGCGACTCGGTCAGTCATCGCGTGGAAGCGGAACTCCAGCGGGTCGATGCCCCCCTCTTCGTTGAGCATCGTGTTGCGATGAAATCCGGTCGCGATCCGTTGCTCGACGGTCGCATCGCGTCGCATGTCCCCGGCAAGTTGGTCAATCGTGAATTGATCGAATGGCATGTCGGCGTTGATCGCATTGATGACCCAATCGCGATACGGCCAGACGCTGCGAGCGCGATCCTTCTCGTACCCGTTCGTGTCAGCGTACCTCGCGAGGTCGAGCCAGCGCCGCGCCCAGCGCTCGCCGTAGGCCGGCGAGGCGAGCAGTCGATCGACCAGTTGCCCGTAGGCGTTGGGCGACGAGTCGTTGACGAACTCATCGACCTCGGATGGAGTCGGCGGAATGCCGATTAAGTCGAGAAACACGCGCCTCGCGAGCGTGTGCCGATCCGCTGGCGGCGACGGCTTGAGTCCTTCCGCTTCGAGCCGCGCGAGCACGAACTGGTCAATGCCGTTGCGCGGCCAACTGGCATCGCGCACTTGCGGAAGTGCCGGACGCTTCGGTGCGACGAACGCCCAATGCGGCTGATATTCCGCGCCGCTGGCAATCCAGCGTTTGAAGATGCCACGTTGCTCGACGGTGAGTTCAAACTTTGTCGAAGCGGGCGGCATTCGTTCTTCGGAACCGTCTGGCAAGTCAATGCGGCGGATCAACTCGCTCGTCTCGGGTTTGTTTGGCACGATCGCCGGTTTGCCGCTGTCGGCCGATTTGATCGCGGATTCACGAACATCGAGTCGCAAGCCGCTTTGTCGCTGCCCCTCGTCCGGGCCGTGACACTTGAAGCAGTACCGCGACAAGATTGGCCGCACCTCGCGCTCAAACGACGGTGCGTCGGCGGCATCGGCTGTTCTCAGGGACAGGCTAAGGCACATCACCATCCAGCCAGCAATGTGGTTTCGCTTTGTGGGCATGAGGATCGTCCTCTCATTTTGGTTTCGGTTGACTCACCGTATGTTTCTTACCGCTCGCGAGCAACTGGATCGCTATCTGCGTGTCGGGAAGTGTGCGACTGCGAACGACGCCTCCCAAAAAGAAATGGCAGGCTTTAAGAAGAGGGTGCGACGAATTAAAGGAGACGACGAATGGTCACACACCAGTCAATTCGTCGTACCCTTCCCCTTGAAAACACCGTGGTCGCCAACCGGAGGAGCGAGATTCGTTGCACTGATGCGTGAGATTAATTCCGGGCATGACTCGGCCATGCTTGTTTGCGAGTCCCGATCACCAATGGCTACGCTTCCTCAGTCGTGTCTGAAATCCGTTCGACGAATTGGGAACTGGGAACCATGCAATTTGAAACGAAGTGCGTTCACGTCGGAGTCGATAAAGACCCGTCGTTTAATAGCTGCATCACGCCGATTTATCCGACCTCCACGTTTCGGTGGATCGATTTGGAAACCAATAAGGGGTTCGACTACACGCGGTCGGGGAATCCGACTCGGCAGGCGCTGGAGCAGAGCATCGCGGCCCTCGAAGGGGGCATCGACTGCCGAGCCACGAGTACGGGCATGTCGGCGATCACCTGCGCGATGTACCTCTTCAAGTCGGGCGATCACATCATTGCTGGACACGATATTTACGGCGGGACGTTCCGGCTGTTCTCAAAAGTCCTGCCGGACTACGAACTGAAATTCTCATTCGTGAACATGAGCGATCCGGCCAACGTGCGAGCCGCTCTGACGCCGCAGACCAAGGGAATTTGGATCGAGACACCCAGCAATCCTTTGCTCAATCTGGTGGACTTGTCGGCGATCGCGGCGATCGCGAAAGAAGCCGGAGCGATCACCATCGCGGACAACACGTTCCTGTCGCCGTACCTGCAACGTCCGTTCGAGTTCGGCGTAGACGTCGTGGTTCACTCGACGACGAAGTACCTCAACGGGCACTCGGATGTTGTTGGTGGAGCGGTCGTGACTCGGCATCAGGCTCACGCTGAGCGGATCGCGTACATTCACAACGCGCTGGGCTTGGCGTGCTCGCCGTTCGATGCGTGGCTGGTGTTGCGCGGGATCAAGACGCTGGGGCCTCGCATGGAGGCTCATCAGCGCGGGGCGATGGCCGTCGCGAAGATGCTGGCGGAACATCCGAAGGTTGAGCATGTCTATTATCCGGGATTGCCGACTCACCCGCATCACGAATTGGCGAAGCGGCAACAGTTCGGGTTCGGAGCGATGCTGAGCTTCGACATCAGAGGGGGACGCGTTCAGGCCGAGAAGATGATGATGCAGACAAAACTGTTTCAAATGGCCGAATCGCTGGGTGGTGTCGAATCGCTGATCGCTTATCCGGTGACGATGAGCCATGCCTCAATGACGCCGGAAACTCGCCTTGCGGCCGGCATCACCGAGAAGACGATTCGTCTGTCGGTTGGCATTGAGAGCCCCGAAGACTTGGTCGAGGACTTGCGACAAGCGTTGAATCATGCGTAGGGCAAGATCGCATCAAGATGGCTACTTGTGGCTGCGGACTTAGCCCCGATAGAATCCATGCCAGACATCACAAATCAACATGCCAGGAGAATGCACCGTGCATGTGGAAATCACTTGCCGTCACGGGCACGTCAAAGACGACGTGCGGGCCTACATGGCCCAGAAAGTCGAAAAGCTGCTGACCTACTTTGAGCGAATTACCGCGATCAACGTGACGATCAGCTTTGAAAACACCCACGCCAAAGTCGAAATCCTCGTCGATGCCGAGCACAAGCACGATTTCGTGGCACACGACGAGGACGCCGAGGCACAGGTCGCGTTCGACCGAGCCTACCACAAGATCGAGCAGCAAATTCACAAGTACAAAGAAAAGGTGCAGAACCACCACCGGCACGAACCGGCCACACAACCGGCCGATGATGAGTGATTGGTGTGAATGTTCGATTTTCGATTTGTGATGGAACTGGCTGTTGCGGCGAACGTTTTCAATCAAAAATCAAAACTTGAGAGGAGTTTCTTTCATGAAGTTGATGGACTTTGTCGTGTCCAATGCGATCGTTCCTGATTTGCAGGTGACGACCAAAGAGGGCGCGATTCGTGGGCTGGTGACGGCGCTCAAAAGTGCCGGAGTGATTGCCTCAGACAGCGAAGAGGGGATTGTCGCAGCCATCCTGAAGCGTGAAGAATTAGGCTCGACGGGCATCGGCAATGGAGTGGCTGTGCCGCATACGAAACATGCGTCGGTGGCCAAGTTGGTGGCCGCGATCGCGTTGGTAAAGGACGGAGTGGACTTTCAAAGTCTCGACGGCGGACGGGTTCACATCATGTTCTTGTTGGTCTCGCCTCCGGATCGTCCGGGAGATCACCTTCGCGGATTGGAGAACATCTCGCGCCACCTTCGAAATCACAGCTTCTGCAACTTTTTGAAACAGGCGAAGACCAAGGACGAAGTGCTCACACTGCTAAATGAAGCAGACAACAATCAACTCAGCTGAGCTGTGGCGGAGATCATTCACGCTTCGGCACCAGCGCCTTGGGACTTTTCGATGGACGGACAATCCGTCTCACGCACCGTGACTGTCAGGCTGGAACACGGCCTGCATTTGGTGCCGTGCTCGAAGCTGGTAAAGCTGGTGAACGGCTTCGGTTGTGAGGTACGCGTTCGTAATGGCTCGAAGCTCGCCGATGCCAAGAACATCTTCGATCTGATGGGCATGGCGGCTTTCGGCGATCAACTCGAAGTGATTGCCTCCGGGGACGACGCCGAGGCGGCACTGGCGAAGATTGTGCAGTTGTTCGAGTCGAACTTCGCCGAGTGAGCACGGGCCTGAAGCAGGCTGCTCTTCGCCGTGAATCAAATCGGCTGAACGCTCGCCCTCGCTGACGCTTCGGGTTAGTTTGTAGCAGAGGTTTTTGTGAGCAACATGTTCGTCAAACGCGGAATTGCCGTGTCGCCCGGAGTGGCGATTGGGCCAGCGGTGTTGTTTGGGGCAGAGAGCTTCAAAGTCCAGCGGCATTACACCAGCAAGGGGGAAATCGACGCGGAGATCGGCCGGTTTCACGCGGCGCTCGACGCGATTTGCACCGACATTGAGGAGAATCAGCGAGTCGCGACGGAGCGGCTCGGCAGCGAACTGGGTGCGATCTTTGGGGCGCACCTCTTGATGGCTCGGTCGCCGGAACTGGTTGGCGAGATCGAACGACTGATCCGCGACGAAACCAATACGCCGGAGCGGGCGTGCGACATCGTCCTCAACAAATACGCGAAGCTCTTTTCCGATCTCGGCAGCCGGTATCACGCCGAGCGGGCGCAGGACATCTACGACCTGAAGAACCGCCTGCTGCGGCAATTGCTCGGCAAGCGTCGGCAGGAGCTGTCCGACCTCACCGAGTCGGCGATCATCCTTGCGCACAACCTGACCCCCAGCGAGACGGCGAATCTCAAAAAAGAATTCGTGCTCGGTTTCGCAACGGAAGTGGGCGGGCCGACGAGCCACACAGCGATCCTCGCCGGTGCCCTCGAACTGCCAGCGGTCGTCGGCGTCGGCGATTTCTTGTCCGAGGTCAACAACGGTGACATCGTCATCATCGACGGCGATCGGGGCGAAGTGATCGTCAACCCGGTCGAGTCAGTCATCGCCGAGCGGCGTGAGGCTCAAAAGAAAAGCGACGCGAATTACGCGGCCCTCGAAGTCGATCGCACCGCCGAGCCGATCACCTCCGACGGCGAACGCATCCAATTGCTCGGCAACATCGAGTTCCCGACCGAGACCGAGCATTGCCTCGAACGCGGCGCGGATGGCATCGGCCTGTACCGCACCGAGTTCCTGTATCTTGGCCGCGATGTTGAGCCGACCGAGGAAGACCACTACCAAGCCTATTGCCGAGTCATCGACGATCTCGGCGGCCGCGAGTGTGTCATCCGCACGTTGGATCTCGGAGCGGACAAAGTGCCGACGTCCAACGGAATGCTTGCCGAAGTCCCAAATCCGGCACTCGGACTCCGCAGCATCCGCCTGAGTTTGAAGTACATCGAAGGCTTCAAAACCCAACTGCGGGCGATCCTGCGAGCGGCGGCGAACGCTCCGCCTGGCAGCGTGAAAATCATGTTTCCGCTGATTTCCTCGCTGTATGAGTTCCGGCAGGCGAAGATGGTGGTCCGCGATGTGATGGACGACCTCGAAGAGGCCGGCGGGCCGTTTCAGCGAGAGATGCCCCTGGGAATGATGGTCGAAGTCCCCTCGGCGGCGATCCTCGCCGACCATTTTGCGACTGAGGTTGATTTCTTCTCCATTGGCACGAACGACCTAATCCAATACACCCTCGCCGTGGACCGTGGCGATCCGGCTGTCTCCAGCCAGTATCGTGCCGGCGACCCCGCGATCTTGCGCATGATCCGCATGGTCGTGGATGCCGCCGAAAAGTCCGACCGTAAAATCCCCGTGACGGTTTGTGGTCAGATGAGTTCCGATCCGAAATTTCTCCCGCTGCTGATCGGCTTGGGGATTCGACGAATCAGCGTCACACCACATTCCATCCCCGAACTGAAGGCCGTCATACGCCGGCTGACCATCCCGAAAGCCAAAGACATCGCGACTCATGCCGAGTGGCTCGGCCTGTCACACGGAGTCGACAACTATCTGCAAGGCGAACTGACAAAAATCTGTCCGCAACTTGGCCACTAAAGTTTCCGTAGGTTGGGCACTCCTGCCCGACCCCAACAACATTGAACACTTTTTTTCAAAGAGGGACGGGGAATCCGCCGAGGGCGGACCGTCCGACTGGATCCACTAGGGTGCGTGCTTGTTCTCAAGGCGTCTGTTTTTCGCCGAGATTGGCCGAAGCTGAAAAGCTTGCTGCCATGACGGCTCCGGGAGTCGAAACTTCCTGTTCCGCGCTACGACGCGGCGGAAGTGGACTGATCCGCGAGCTGATTTCGTGTCTCGACGAACCGCCGTGCTCAACTTTGCCGACCCTGCTCGCTGGCCCGCCCCGTTCGTGTAACCGACGAACGCCGCAGCCAAAACGCCGAACACCGCTCGCCGCACTCACTGTCTCACGCGTCACACGCGCGAGCGATCCGCGACGACTCAGCGAACAGACCGACGGACACGCTCGTCCGTCGCCGGCATCCGAGCAGGTCGCCACACTCCGCACAGCAACAGCTCCGACCAACACAACGAGCCGCACCCGCAGAACTCAAAGGGTGCTCCATGAAGAAGGAAATGCTCGTCAACGTCCTGCAGCCCGAAGAGAGCCGCATTGCCATCATTGAGGATGGCCTGCTCGAGGAACTCTACGTCGAACGCAACAGCGTCGAGAGCTTCGCCGGCAATATCTACAAAGGCCGAGTCGTCAACATCGAGCCGAGTATTCAAGCCGCATTCGTCGATTTCGGCGTCGGCCGCAACGGCTTCCTGCACGTCAGTGACGTCGAATACCAGTACTACAAACACCTCGTCCCCGAACGGGAGGAAGAGGGCCGCGGCCGCCGCCCGTTCAATGAGCGGAGCGTCCGCAATAAACCGCCGATTCAAAACATCTTCAAGCGCGGCAGCGAAGTCCTCGTGCAGGTCATCAAGGAAGGGATCGGCACGAAAGGCCCGACTCTTTCGACGTACGTCAGCATCCCCGGCCGCTACCTGGTGCTGATGCCCGGCCTCGCACGAGTCGGTGTCAGCCGCAAGATCGAAGACGACGACAGCCGTCGCCGGATGCGGAAGATCCTCAACACGCTGCAACCGCCTCCGGGCCTCGGCTTCATCATCCGCACCGCCGGCCTCGAACGTGACGCGGCCGATCTGCAACGGGATCTCGACTACCTCGTCCGCTTGTGGAAGGTGCTCGTCCGCCGCGTCCAAAAATATCACTCGCCGATCAGCATCTACGAAGACAGCGACCTGATGATCCGCACGATGCGCGACATCTACCGCGACGACGTCGAGTCCGTCTGGATCGACGAACCCAAAACCTTCGAGCGTGCCCGCGAGTTTATGACGGTCATCTCCCCTGACCACGCCGACCGCGTGAAGCTCTACACTGGCAAGGATTCGATCTTCCACCACTACCACATCGAAGACGATATCGCTCGCATCCACGAACGGCATGTGCCGCTCAAGGGAGGCGGATCAATCGTCATCGACCAAACGGAAGCGTTAGTTGCCATCGACGTGAATAGCGGCAACTTCCGGTTCGACGACAACGCCGAGGAATCCGCCTACCAGATGAACCTCCGCGCGGCCGAGGAAATCTGCCGGCAGCTTCGTCTGCGCGATCTCGGCGGAGTGATCGTCAACGACTTCATCGACATGCGCGACGACCGTCACCGTCGCGGTGTCGAGCGACACTTCCGTGACCTGCTCCGCCGCGACCGAGCCCGGACGAAAGCGCTTCGCATCAGCCCGTTTGGCTTGATCGAGATGACTCGGCAGCGCATCCGTCCGTCGCTCCGCCGCAGCGTGTTTGAGAATTGTCCGAGCTGCGCCGCCGTCGGCCTCGTGAAGACCGCCGAAAGCGTCGCGATCGAGGTCATGCGACTGCTAATGACCGTCGCCCAGCGCGAAGGGGTCCGAAAAATCGGAGTCGATGTTCACGAGCGGGTCGCCAATTACCTCAACAACCGCCGCCGCCGCGAAGTCAACCAGCTTGAGGACAACGGCGGCCTGACCATCACGATCACGGCTCGCACGGACGTCAGCCCCAACCACCTCGAATGCCAAACCCAGGACGACTCCGGGACCGTTACTCGGATTCCAGTGGGGATTGACTCGAAATCACGCTAACCCCCGGCTATAGTCCCCGACCCTTGACCCTCCCAAGCCAGTGTTTTGAGGAATTTCCGAGCCATGTTCGCGTACATCGAAAACGGCAGCCACCAGTACCGAGTTTCCAACGGCGACACTCTGTTGATTGACTTCGTCGACACGGCAAAAACCGGCGATTCGATCACGTTCGATAAGATTCTGCTCGCCAACGGCGGTGGAGCCAGTGTGATTGGAGCCCCCTCCATTTCGGGCGCAAGCGTCACTGCGGAAGTCGTTGAGCCGCTGGTCAAAGGCCCGAAGCTCGAAATCCAAAAGATGCGCCGCCGCAAGAACTATCGCCGGCATACCGGCCACCGCCAGGGCTACACCCAAGTGAAGATCACCGCCATCACCGTTCCTGGCATGCAAGTCGTCGAAACGGTGCCTGCTGCCGGTGCGTAGTCGAGCTGAGAAATCGCGAGAAAACCCAGTCTTTGACTGGGTTTTTTCATGCGCAGCAGGCAGTGATTTCACCGCCGCAGCGGCGATCAGGGCAGTCACGAAACCGAACCGTGACGAGCCGCTCTTAATGATTCTTTCATTTTTTCTGAACTCGCTAAGCCTGCATTTCATCGACAGGTTACGGCCACTCGGAATTGAATTTTGGACGTTCCGAAAGAATTCATCACCTTGACAATTCGGGCTGCCGATTTATAGTTTCGACCCTGTTCGCACATACTAGATGCGGGGTCAGGAATAACTTTTCCCCACAATTAGTTGTGTTTCAGTTCTCAGCGGGCGACTGGTTCTTGTTCGCCTAAAGTCGCTTTTTTCACGGCATTTTCCTGGCAAGAGGTCGCTTTTGAGCGGGTCATGAGGCCCCGGCTCCCCCTTGGTTTTTCTTCCTTTGTTGAAGGAGTGCATGATGCACGACGCCAACACGCTTTTGGATGCAGACTACCTCTCCGCTTCGAGCACTCGTTCCCACAACGGGAACGGCAATGGAGGCAACGGACAGATGACTCGCGAAACTGCAGTTCGCAGCACATCCGCGCCAGGGCCGCACTTCACTCCGCAGACAACCCCGATGAAAATCGCTCCGCACTTTTGCCCAGCGAACGTCGATCCGTTTTCGACCACCGAATGGGACTATCGCACAGCTGCGATTAAAGACGAGAACGGCAAAGTGCTGTTCGAGCAAACTAACTGCGAAGTCCCGAAGGATTGGTCGCCGCTCGCCACCAACGTTGTCGTCAGCAAATACTTTTACGGTGAGCCGAGCACTCCGGAGCGTGAGACCAGCGTCCGACAAGTGATTCATCGCGTGTCGCGCACGATCTCCGATTGGGGCATCAAGGACGGCTACTTCGCGACACCAGCCGATGGCGAGACGTTTTACCGCGAACTGACCTGGCTGCTGCTGCATCAGCACGGCTGCTTCAACTCGCCGGTATGGTTCAACGTCGGGCTGTATCACCAGTACGGCGTCAAAGGCTCGCAGGGCAATTATCGTTGGGACGTCGAGACGCAGTCGATCCGCCGGCCGGACACGCCGTATGAGTTCCCGCAAGGCTCGGCCTGCTTCATTCAGTCGGTCGAGGACAACATGGAGGACATCATGCGTCTCGCTCGCAGCGAGGCGATGTTGTTCAAGTTCGGCTCCGGCACCGGCACGGATCTCTCCACGATCCGCTCTTCCAAAGAGAAGCTTTCCGGCGGTGGAGTCCCATCAGGGCCGCTGTCGTTCATGCGGGTCTACGACCAGATCGCAGCCGTCGTGAAGTCGGGTGGGAAGACTCGCCGCGCGGCCAAGATGCAGAGCCTCAAGGACTGGCATCCGGACATTCTCGAATTCATTCAGTGCAAAACGAAGGAAGAGAAGAAGGCTCGCTTGCTGATCGACTCGGGCGAGTACGAAGCGAACTTCAACGGCGAAGCGTACAGTTCGATCATGTTCCAGAACGCGAACTTGTCGGTGCGGTTGAGCGACGAATTCATGCATGCTGCTCTCGACGGCAAGAAGTGGCGGACGCACTGGGTCACCGATCCCAAAAAATCCGGCCCGGAATACGACGCCAAGTACGTGCTCCGCGAGATGGCGTCCGGCACGTGGTACTGCGGTGATCCCGGCGTGCAATACGACACGACGATTAACCGTTGGCACACTTGCTCGAACACGGGCCGCATCAACGCCAGCAATCCGTGCTCCGAGTACATGTTCCTCGACGACACGGCCTGCAATCTGTCGAGCATCAATCTCCGTAAGTTCTCTCGTGAGGGGAACAAGTTCGACATCGACAGCTTCCGCCGAGCCTGCGCGATCTTCATCACCGCTCAGGAAATCCTCGTCGATCACGCCAGCTATCCGACTCCGGCGATCGCCGAGAACAGCCATCTGTTCCGGCCGCTGGGACTCGGCTATGCGAACCTTGGCAGTTTGCTGATGTCATGGGGCATTCCGTATGACAGTGACGCCGGTCGCGGAGTTTGCGGATCGATCACAGCGCTTCTCAATGGGCAGGCGTATCTCACGTCGAGTCGCATCGCCAGCAGCATCGGGACGTTCGCCGGGTACGCCGAGAACGAGCAGCCGATGCTTCGCGTGATGTCGATGCACCGCGAGGCGGCGTATCGCATCGACCCATGCTGCCCGGACTATCTGCGTCAAGCGGCTCAGCAAGTCTGGGACGAGTGTCTCGAATCGGGCCGCAAGTACGGATACCGGAACGCTCAGGCGACGGTGCTCGCGCCGACCGGCACGATTGCCTTCATGATGGACTGCGACACGACCGGCATCGAGCCGGACATCGCGCTCATTAAGTACAAGCAGCTCGCGGGCGGCGGCATGTTGAAGATCATCAACCGCACCGTTCCGTTCGCGCTCAAGTCGCTCGGCTACGATCAACCGCAGATCGAGGGCATTCTCGACTACCTCGAAAAGAACGACACGATCGAAGGTGCTCCGAACCTACGGAACGAAGACTTGCCAGTCTTCGACTGTGCGTTCAAGGCTCCCAAGGGATTGCGGACGATCCATTGGCGCGGGCACGTCAAGATGATGGCCGCCGCTCAGCCGTTCTTGAGCGGAGCGATCTCGAAGACCGTCAACATGCCGACCGATTCGACCGTCGAGGACATCGAGAGCGCGTACATCGAAGGCTGGAAGCTGGGCCTCAAGGCGTTGGCGATCTACCGCGACGGCTCCAAGCAATCGCAGCCGCTGAACACGTCGAAAGAGGGTGACAAGCAGAAGGTGGACGGCACCATCGAAGCCGTTCCCGGACGTCCGATTCGCCGCCGTCTGCCTGCGACGCGCAGCTCGATCACTCACAAGTTCAGCGTCGGTAATCACGATGGCTACATCACGGTCGGCCTGTTCGAGGACAACACGCCCGGCGAGTTATTCATCACGATGGCGAAAGAAGGGAGCACGATCGGCGGCCTGATGGACGTCATCGGCACACTGACGTCAATGGGCCTGCAATATGGAGTTCCGGTGCAAGTCTTCGTGGACAAATTCTCGCACAGCCGGTTCGAGCCGAGCGGTTGGACGAAGAACCAGGACATCCCGCACGCCAAATCGGTGGTCGATTACATCTACCGCTGGCTCGGCATGGAGTTCGTCCCCGGTTACCGCGAAGCGAACAGTCCGAGGTTTAATGGCAACAACCACGGCAATGGGCACTCCCAAACTGCCGTCGCTCCGACCGCTGAAACGGTTGCGAAAGAGATGACGACGATCATTGAGATGCACGTCAACGGAGTTGGCTTGGCCGAATCGACTTCGTCGCGCAGCGGCCTTCCGGTCATCAGCGACGGACCAGGCATCCGCAACGACCAGTTCAAAGGTTTCCAAAGCGACGCGCCGGCTTGCGACAGTTGCGGACAGATCACCGTCCGCAATGGCAACTGCTACCTCTGCCACAACTGCGGAGCCAGCATGGGCTGTTCGTAACCGACTCGTCCTAGCGTCGAGTACCCCGGCCCAAGTTGAGGGAACCGGGGTGCTTTCTTTTTGTGGTCACAGCCACACACCCGCTTGGTTCCCATTCGCGAAGTCGGATCGCATACTGTTCACCCGATGTTGCTGGGTGGCTTGGTCGCGTGGCCGCAGACACCGAGCGGAAATTTTACAGCAGGAGTGAATCATGCGAGCGATTCGTTTGGCGCCCTGTGTCATGGCTGGTCTGTTGGTCTCGATGAGCGCCTCGTTCGGAGCCGAATGGGGCTTGAAGGAAGGAACTCCGGAAATCAAATCCGCCGGGGCGTTGGCGTTTGGACCAGATGGGATTTTGTTTGTCGGCGATGCCAAGGGAGCCACCGTCTTTGCCATCGGTACTGGCGACACGAAGGGCAATCCAAGCAAGGTGCAGCTCAACGTCTCTGGCCTGAATGCGAAAATCGCCGAGACGCTCGGTGTGAATGCCGACAAGATCACGATCAACGATCTGGCCGTGAATCCGCTGACGGGCAATGTCTTCTTGTCGGTCTCGAAGGCGGGCAGCGCGGCGGTCGTGAAGGTCGCGGCCGATGGCAAGCTCAGCCATGTCAGCTTGGCGAAGGTGGCGTTCCAGAAGGTCGAGTTGCCGAACGCTCCAGAGGACAAAGAAGTTGCGACGAAGCGAGGCCCGGCCAACCTGCGTGCTCAATCCATCACCGACCTCGCGTATACCGAAGGAAAAGTTTACGTCTCCGGCGTGGCGGGCGGATCGCCCTCGAACGTGCGTGAGATTCCGTTCCCGTTCACGGACGCGAACGCCGGCACCAGCGTTGAGATTTATCACGCGGCTCACGGCAAAGTGGAAGACTACGCCGTTGTCCGCACGTTCCTGCCGATCAACATCGACGGCGAAGCGAGCTTGCTGGCCGGCTTTACCTGTACGCCGCTTGTGAAGTTCCCCGTAAATACCTTGAAGCCCGGCGAGAAGACTCGCGGCACGACCGTCGCCGAACTGGGCAACAGGAATCAGCCACTCGACATGATCGTCTATCAGAAGGAGGGCAAGACCTTCCTGCTGATGTCCAACAACAATCGCGGCGTGATGAAGATCACGACCGAAGGGATCACCAAGAACCCGGGCCTCACTGAGCCCGTCAAAGTTGGTGGAGTCGCTGGCCAAACCTACGAGACTATCAAGGAACTCGAAGGGGTCGTACAGCTCGACAAACTGAACAGCACGCACGCCGTGATCGTCACCAGTTCGTTTGAGCTGCGGACAATCGCGCTGCCGTAACGTGGCGTGGGGCAGGTTTCTAGCCTGCCATTGGCTTTTGGAGGACGGGCACTCTTGACCGTCCTTTTTTCGTGATCCGCAGGACGGTCAAGAGTGCCCGTCCTCCACTTGGCCTGTGCCTTTCAATTTGGAGGCCTCAATGCTCAGAACCGCTCGCAGGGTTTGTCTCATTGTTATTGGCCTGTTGTCGCACCTCGAGACAACAGCATTCGGCCAAGGCTACTCGCCCGATGAAGCCATCAAGCGGATGAAAGTGGCGGACGGGTTCGGGGTCAACGTCGTCGCCAGCGAGCCGCTCGTACGGCAACCGGTCGCCATCGAGTTCGATGACCGCGGCCGGTTGTGGGTCATTCAGTATTTGCAGTACCCAAACCCGGCGGGGCTGAAGCGAGTGCAGGTCGATCGCTTCTCGCGGACGAAGTACGACCGAGTGCCGGAACCGCCCCCGAAGGGGCCGCGCGGAGCGGATCGAATCACGATCCTTGAAGACACCGACGGCGACGGCCGCATGGACCGCGGTCGCGATTTCATCGACGGGTTGAACCTCACAACCGGGATTGCGTTCGGTCACGGCGGCGTGTTTGTGCTCAATGTGCCGTACTTACTGTTCTATCCCGACAAGAACCGAGATGACGTGCCAGACAGCGATCCCGAAGTGCTGCTTAGTGGCTTCGGCATGGAGGACGCTCACAGCGTCGCAAACTCGCTGACATTTGGGCCGGACGGTTGGCTCTACGGCTGCCAAGGGAGCACTGTGACCGCGAACGTGCGCGGCATCGAGTTTCAACAGGGCGTGTGGCGGTATCACCCGCTGACGCGTGCGTTTGAACTCTTCTGCGAAGGAGGCGGCAACTCGTGGGGCCTGGACTTCGACCGCACCGGCCAATTGCTCTACAGCACGAACTGGGGCGGGCATGTCCTGCTGCATGGCGTGCAGGGGGGCTACCTCGTGAAGGCGTTTGCCAAACACGGAGCGTTGCACAACCCGCACGCTTACGGCTTCTTCGATCATGCTCCGCACAAGAATTTTCGGGGCGGGCATGTGACGGTCGGCGGCATCGTCTATCAAGGGGACTCGTTTCCGGATTCGTTCCGAGGCAAATACATCGCGGGAGACTTACTCGGCCACGGAGTTTATTGGCACGACATCGAACCGCGCGGCTCGACGATTCAGACCGCTCATGGCGGCGAGTTGCTGGTGGCGAACGATTCATGGTTCGCACCGACCGACGTGACGATGGGGCCGGACGGCGCAATCTACGTTTCCGATTGGCACGACTCGCGTACGGCACATCCCGATCCCGACGCCGAATGGGACCGCTCGAACGGCCGGATTTACCGGATCGCCGCGAAGGGATCGAAGCCCGCCGCGCTGATCGACTTTGCTAAGTTGCCAAATGACGAATTGTTGAAGCTGCACACACATCGTAATCAGTGGTACGTGCGGAGCGCACGGCAGGAGTTGGCGCGGCGCACGCCTCACCAGCACGACGCGCCAGCGAGTAGTCGGAACGAGGAAAAGGAAAAGCCGCCAGTCAACCACCTGCTGCCGCTTCGGTCTGGTATCGAAACCTTGCGTCAGGTGGCGGTGATAGCAGCCGACGAAACGACGGCACTCGAAGCATTCTGGACGCTCAATGTCTGTGGTGGTTTCGACGAGGCGTTGGCGTTCAAACTGCTCGACAGCCCGCACGCGGCCGTGCGGATGTGGACGGTGCGTTTGCTCGGAGATCCGAAACAAGTGGTCTCGACCAAGATGGCTCATCGGCTGGATGACTTCGCGGAGACCGATCCGTCGGTCCATGTGCGAATGCAACTGGCTTGCACCGCCGCACGACTGCCGGCCCATCTGGCGATGCCGATCATCAACGCGAACATCAATCGAGACATCGACAACGCCGATCCGTTCGTGCCGCTGCTTTGGTGGTGGGCGATCGAACGGCACAGTGTCAGTTCGGAGAACGGCGTCAACGGCCGAGACGAAGTGATGAAGCGCTTCGTCCGGTCCTCGCTGTGGAAATCGAAGCTGGGCAGCACGACGTTGCTACCGCGACTGCTTCGACGATACGGGGCCGAGGGAACATCTGCTGGTCATGCGGCGTGTTTGCAATTGCTCAAAGCCGCGCCGAATGATGCGGAACGAGACACGTTGCTGGCGTCGTTGCTCTCCGGTTGGCGAGAAACTCCGCGCGACGCGACTGCGCTGTCGCTGGAACTCACCGATTCGATCGTGTCACGCTGGAATGCGAAGCCGGACGACAGCACGTTGCTCACGTTCGCGCTGGCGCTGAAGCATCGACCGGCCTACGACCGGACGTTAGCTGAGTGCCGGAACTCGCAGGCGGACCCCAATCGCAGGATCGCCCGACTCAGCCTGCTCGCCGAGGTGATTCAGCCGGACGCCACCGAACCGCTGTTGGCCATTGTAACCTCGGAGAAAGAGCCGGAATCGGTTCGATCCGCGGCGCTGGCCACGGTAGGTCGGTTCGGTAGCGATGAGGTCCGGACGCGATTGCTGGCGGAACTTTCGAAGTTGCCGCCGAAGCTGAAGAGCCAAACGATCGACCAGTTGCTCGGCCGCAAGTCGTCCGCCGCCGCGCTGCTCAATCGAGTCGATCGAGGTGAACTCAAGCCGAGCGATCTGCCAGCCGACCAAGTCCGCCGCGTCGCGCTGTTCGAGGACACAGAACTCGACGCGCTGGTCACGAAGCATTGGGGCAAGCTCGGTGCGGCGACTCGCGAGGAGAAACTGGCCGAGGTGCGGCGGCTCAACAACGACCTGCGAGCGGCTGGCGGCAACGCTGAAGCCGGAAAAGCGGTCTACAAAAAGCACTGTGCCGCGTGCCACCAGATTTTCGGCGAGGGAACGAAGCTCGGCCCGGACCTCACGACTGCAAATCGCAAGGACCGCGACTACTTGCTGATCAGCCTGGTCGATCCCAGCGTGGTCATTCGCAAAGAATTTCTCAGCCACATCGTGCAGACAGTCGACGGCCGGGTGCTCAACGGACTGATTGTCGAACGGAACGAATCGGGGCTGACGCTGGCCAACGCGAAAAACGAACGAGTCACGCTCGCCGTGGCTGACATCGAAGAGCTGCGCGAATCGCCCGTCTCGCAGATGCCGGACGATCTGTATCGGCAACTCAAGCCTCAGGAACTGCGCGATCTGTTTGCCTATCTCGCCAAGGATTGAGCGTTGGGCTAACGTGGGCGGCGCGTCTCGCGTCGTAGAGGAGTCGGATGCGAGACGCATCCACCACGCAGAAGGATCGCGGCATGAATTCAGCCACGTTAGAAGACGTCCTACGGATTTACGGGATCGAGAATTGGGGAACCGGGTACTTTTCGATCAACCGCGACGGGCATCTCGCAGTGCATCCGGCCAACGGCGATGCACGAGTCGCCGACGTCTACGAACTCGTGCGCGAGCTGATCGACAAACGGAAACTCACGCCGCCGTTTGTGCTGCGGTTTCCGCAGATTCTGGCGGCTCAGTTGCAGCGATTATGCTTGGCCTACGAGTCGGCGGCGAAGCAGTTCGAGTTCACCGGCGGGCACTTTCCGGTCTTTCCGATGAAAGTGAATCCACGGCGTGAGGTCGTCGAGGAATTCTTGCGCGAGGGGCGAAAGCAAAGCGTCGGCGTTGAATGCGGTTCAAAGGCGGAGTTGTACGCCTCGCTGTCGCTCGAACAGCCGGCCGACAGCCTGCTGGTCTGCAACGGTTTTAAAGACGAGACGTTCCTGCGGCTGGCGTCGCTCGGCGTGCAGGCAGGCAAGCGCGTGGTCATCGTGGTCGAGAAGCTCAACGAGTTGAAGATGGCGTTAGAGGTCGCCGACGAGACCGGTGCGTTGCCGTGGATCGGATTGCGAGCCAAGCTGTACTCGAAAGGATCGGGCAAATGGGCTTCGTCTGGCGGCGAATCGGCGAAGTTCGGACTGACGACATCGGAGATTTTGGAGTGCGTCCACCTTCTGCAAGCGGCCGGCAAGATCGATTCGCTGAAGCTGCTGCACTTCCATATCGGCTCGCAAATCACCGATGTCAAACGTGTGAAGAACGCGATGAAAGAGGCGGCTCGCGTCTACGCCAAAATTCGGCAGATGCGCGTCGCGGTCGAATACCTCGACATCGGAGGCGGCCTGGGAGTCGACTACGACGGATCGAAGACGACGTTTGACGGATCGGTGAATTACTCGGTCGAAGAGTTTGCCAACAATGTCGTCTACACGATCAAGACGGTCTGCGACGACGAGCAGGTGCCGCATCCACATCTCGTCACCGAAAGCGGCCGAGTGATGACCGCGTACCACACACTGTTCGTCACGGAGATTCGGGACGAGATCGAAACCTTTGCCGAGGACATCCCGACCGTCGCCGTCGATGACGACGATCCGCAGGTCATCTTCGAACTCAAGTCACAGCTCGACGACATCAGCATCAAGAACTACCGCGAGTACTACCACGACGCGCTCGATCAGAAGGACGAACTCCACACTCAGTTCAATCTCGGACTGGTCAGCCTCGAAGACCGCGCCAAGGGGGAAGTGCTGTTCTGGGAAATCTGCGCGAAGGCCTCGCAGTTCGCGCATCAGGCCGAGACTGACGAGCCTGAGTTCGACGAGCTGAAACGGATACTCGCCACGAAATACCTGTGCAACTTCTCGGTCTTTCGGTCGGCTCCGGATTCTTGGGCGATCAATCAACTCTTTCCGATTATGCCGATCCATCGACTCAACGAACGCCCGACCGATTTCGCAACGCTGGTCGATGTGACCTGCGATTCGGATGGCTGCATCGACCGCTTCGTCGATCTCAAAGACGTCAAACAAGTTTTGGAGTTGCACAAGTTCGACGACCAGCCGTACTTCGTCGCGCTGTTTCTGACCGGAGCGTATCAAGAGGTGATGGGGAGCCATCACAACCTCTTCGGACATCCAACCGAAGCCCAGGTCGTGATCGACACGGACGGACGGTATCACATCACGAAGCTCATCGCCGGCAGCCGAATCGCCGACATGCTCAGCTTTGCGAAGTACGACAAGCAGCAATGCCTGGAGAACTTTCAGCGGCAGATTGCGGTTCAAGTCACGGCTGGCCGAATCGATCAAGCTCGTGCGACCGAGGCGGTCAAGCAGTACGAACTGTCCGCGAACGGTTCGACGTATTTGGAGTAAACACGACCGATTTTGTAGGGTGGGTCGAGTCATTGAGACCCACCACGATTTGTGATCGTTTTGGTGGGTCTCAATGACTCGACCCACCCTACGAGGAATTCTCGATTCATGACCACAACCGACTCACCGTTTTCCGCTCAGCCGTACCAAGGCATCTGTACCTTCGGCCGACGGCCACACACGCGCGAGTTGTCGGGAGTGGATGTCGCGATTCTCGGCGTGCCGTATGACAGCTCGACGTCGTACCGCAGCGGAGCGCGCTTCGGGCCACGAGCCATCCGCGAACAATCGTTGTTGCTGTGGGGCTACAACAACGCGCAGCGGGTCGCTCCGTTCGAGGTGCTTAACGTCGTCGATTACGGGGACGTCGAGATCATTCCAGTCGACATTCACGCCACTCATCAAGCGATCGAGAAAATCGCCGCAACGATCCAGCAAGCGGGAACGCGGCTGATCTCGTTGGGGGGCGACCACTCCATCAGCCTGCCGTTGCTGCGAGCACATCACAAACAGCACGGGCCGCTCGCTGTCGTCCACTTCGACGCGCATCCCGACACTTGGGACGAAGAATATCCGACGTTCAAATACAGCCACGGCACTCCGTTTCGTCGCGCGATCGAAGAGGGCTTGATCGACACCGCCGCGTATTTGCAGATCGGCATTCGTGGCCCGACAGCGGGACCGCAGGACTATGCCGACGCTCGGCAACTCGGTGCTCGGCTCATTACCTTTGACGAAGCATTGGAACTCGGCACGCAAAACCTCCTCGCGGAAATTCAACAACGGGTCGCGCAGCGTCCGCTGTACGTCACGCTCGACATTGACGCGATTGACCCGGCGTTCGCCCCCGGCACTGGGACTCCGGAAGTCGGTGGCTTCTCCAGCTACCAGATGCTGCAACTGCTGCGCGGGCTGGGCGATTTGAATCTGGTCGGAGCCGACCTTGTCGAAGTCGCGCCGCCGTTCGACTCACAGCACATCACCGCCATCTTGGCCGCGAACCTGGTGTTTGAGCTACTCTCCCTGATGGCTCGCCAATCACCGAAGCGAAATTGAGGACCATGCACGTCATTCTTTTTGATATCGATGGAACGCTGCTGCACTCCGGAGGCGCTGGGCAGGGGGGCATTGAGCGTGCGTTGGAATTGGCATTCGGCGTCACCGCTCCGACAGACGGCATCCCGACGGCGGGGCGAACCGATCGTGGGATTGGGCGCGATCTGATTCGGTTTCACGGGCTGGAAGAATCTGATTCGACGTACGCTCGGTTGCAGGAGGCGTATTTGAAAGTGCTTCCGGAAGAATTGGCCCGACGACAGGGAACCGTCTATCCCGGCGTGCGTGAGTTGCTCGCGCGGTTGAGCCTGCGAGATGACGTGCGACTGGGATTGCTCACCGGCAACTATCGCGAGGCGGCGTGGCAGAAGCTGCGTCACTTCGGTTTGGCCGAGCATTTTTCATTCGGCGGATTCGGCGACGATCACGCCGATCGTGATGACGTCGCGCGGCAAGCACTCATGGCTGCGGCCGAGCAGCATGCTCCGCAGGCGATTGACCGTGCGAAGCTGTGGGTGGTTGGCGACACGCCCGCCGATGTCCGCTGCGGCCGAGCGATCAGGGCACGCGTCATCGCAGTCGGTACGGGGTTGTACTCCATCGAGGAACTCAAACTGTCCGACCCGGATCACCTGTTTACTGACTTCGCCGATGTGGAATCAGTCCTGTCGCTTTGGCCTTCAACGTAACCGTCATCGCTCGCGGTGATAGACATTTCTTGATGACTTAGCCTCTCCATCGGAGCCAGATTCAGATTCGTGCTTGGAGGACTTGCTGTCCTTCGAGCGTCCCTTCTTCAGAGGTTTCGTCGCCTTGACCGCGGTGGTGGCGGTTGGGCCTGTGTATTTCTTGGTCGGGGGCAAGGCGTCTCCCAATGTGATGACGCCGCTGCTGACCTTGTGCTCGACTCGTACCTTTTTCTTGATCGGCTGAAATCGGACAAACATTTGCAAATTGAGGATGCGAAAGGCTTGGCCGATGTCAGCCAGATTATGGTCGTCATCGGCAAGTTCAGGAAGTTGCCGGAGTATGGCCAATGCGGAGTCCATGAGGTCGGTGGCAGAAATCGCTGAATTGGTTCCTTGAATCTTGGAGAGTTCCTGATTCAAGATGGCTTCGCGATCGCACAGTTCCGTGATGAAGGTCTTCACTCCCTCCGCCAACTGAGGGGTATCCGCGATGGCGAAATTGCGGATCGCTTTTTGGTGCTGGGACTGCACCGCGCGCAGTTCGGCCTGCAAGCGTTCGAGTTCCTGTTCGACTCGTGGCTGCGCTACGGATTCCGCGACGCGGGCGCGGAGACGTTTTTCAATCTGCTGAAGCCGATGAGGAGCCAGAATCTGTTGCCAAATCGTTCCCAGAGCCAATTTGGTGGCGGCGAGTCCTCGGACATGATTGTGGCTGCAACGGGTGGCGTGGCTTTGTTGATACAAGCCACAGGTGTAATTGAACGTGTCACCGTGCGGGATGCGATACATCAGCCAGCCGCAGTTCCAGTCGAAGATGCGTCCGCCGAGCGGATTCTTGTTGGGATCGCGTGATCGTGGCTTGGACCGCTGAGTGCCAGCCCGTTGCTCATGGATTTTCAGCAACCGGTGGGCGCGGTCCTCGGTGATGAGTGGTGGAAACTTCGCGGCCGATTTCACGGTGAGCTTGGGATCGTTGCGAACCGTCTTCAGTTTGCCGTCTTCTTGGCGATCGTTGTCTTCCAACAACCGCGGTCCCTGCGGTGTGAAACGACGTCGGTCGCCAATCGAGCGGCGTCCATATTCCGTCACCGCAACAAGCAACGAGTTGCGCACGATGTTGTTGATGGTCCACGGACGCCACAGGCCGCTGACCGGTTGTTTGACCCCTCGTATCTTCCGAGTTCGGCCCGCATTCGGTGACGGGATTCCTTCGGCATTGAAAATCTTGGCGATGCGCGTCGCTGGCATAACCTCGTACATGTCGAGAATTCGGTGGACCAGCTTCAATTCGGATTCGGGGCCGGGAAGCCAAACCACATGATGGCCCGCCTGTCGTACGACCTCACCATCGTTCAGTTCCCGAACGACCTCCCTGTCCGGGGAGACCAAGAACCGACGGAACCCGAACGGAGCGCGTCCTCCTGTCGCAAGTCCCATTTGAGCCAGTTGAAGTTGGGCCAAAAGGATTTTTTCCGCCAAATCCTCGCAGAACTTCCCGCTCTGATCGTAGTCCACATACGCCGCAATGGCCTCGCCCAAGTCTTGTCGTTGATTCTTGAGAAGCGGTGGCAGCAACTTATCCCTAAAGATGAGCGTGACCCCGGCCCTTCGGAAAACATTCTCCTGCTGAACCGCGTCATTCGTGTCGTGTGGCCTTGAAAAACGATCGCGTCGTGTGGTGTAAACGTGAGACACGGTTTTGTCGGCTGACACCCGCTCGATGAGCGCGTCCAATGCCGGCCGCGACTTCAAGTGACCTTTGACGATGTAGTCGAAATACAAGTCACCTTCGACCGGAGTCTGCGAAAGCCTCATGCGTTCGATGGCTTCCGGCGTTCCGTCGAATTTCAATTTGAGTTCTTTGGCCCTGGCTTGAGCTTGGCGAACATACTGCGACGGCGTCATTTCGTGTTCGCCGCCGCTGTCACGCAAATAGAACAACATGCGACCTTGGGTCGCTCGTTTCTGGCTCATTGGTTTCTCTCCTTTGTCGCATCTGCTGTTTTACGCTGATCGACGAGACGCCGCCTGGAAGACAAGTTCCACGACGGCATCGAGCAGCAACTCTTCGTTGACCGCTCCGGCGATCACCATTTCGACGCAGTCTTTGGAGTCTGGCGACCACCACAACAGATACTCGGACACAACTTGAGTCAGTGCTGTGGAAAGAACTTTGATAAACTCCTCCAGCTTCGGTCCTCGCATGTGAGCCGTGACGAACCGCATGACCTCGGTTGCCGAAGGCAGTCCGAACGCCAGATGGATCGGTAGTCCGATCCGTTCCCAGCGAGGCAGACGCAGGGCCAGCCCAAGCCCCAGTAGGGCCTCGCGAGGCAATTCGACGGCCTGACATTTCGGAGATTTTGCCGAGCATCGAATTGCAGCGCGGCGGACGAACTCCGCGACGTCGTCCGCATCTTGCTCCGCTTCCGCCTGCAACTTCGCGAGCAGTCCGGCTGGCAACTTCGCAAGTTCATTGGTAACTGTCTTGGTACGCATGGCATCCTCCTTGATGGGCCAATGTGGCGATCGTTTTTGATTGACCGAGTTGACGCTACCACCCATGACTTCCGCTCGCTAGATATCGAAAAGTCACCGCTGAACCGAGTCGCGCTTGTGCTGCATTGCCGTGAGATGCTAGGCGATTGAGGTGAAGCAACTTTGTGATGACCAGCCGGTTTCATCGCTACCCAAGCACGACGAGGTCAGAATCGTGGTCGAGCAAAAGCAATGAGGGCCGACCGAATTCGGTCGGCCCTCGATCTCCAGAACGACTTTCAGCCGATCAGCAGTCCGGCCAGCCGAGAAGCCGGACGAACCGGCCGATCAGCAGGGGGAGCTGCTCGGCGAGCGCGACTTGATGGGCTGGCTGACAGCTTTCAAACGGGATGTGATGCGCCCAGGCATCGCTTTCCAAACCGTCGGGTGCATTGGCCAGCAACACAAAGTCCTCGGTGTCCCAGAGCAAGACGCCGACTCCTCCGGGAATCAGCAGCGAGGCTTGAACGATCTGCCCAGAGGCGTGGCCGCCAGCCATCGGCGTGTATGGCCGCGTCTCGATCACGCGGCCCAGGATCGCAGACTGCGGCAACAAACCGGATCGCCACAGGTCTCGCACAAGCTGATTCCAGCTCGGGACGCGGGCCTCCGCGATTTCCAATTGGTGACGGAACCGCAGCATCCGCAGTCGGAGCAGCTCCAGCACATCGTCGATCTCGCTAACGATGAACGAATCGGTGTGACTCATCGGGATTCCCGGTGTTTGAATTTCAGACGCCGCCCTCGGCGAGAGCGGCCAGCAGCAGAGTCCGCCTTGGTCTTGGCGCGACCGAGATCAGTCAGCGACTTCCAGATCAATCAAGCTCGCACGCGCGATCGGCAGGTCGGTCCCGACACGCTCGAACTCCGCCTTGAGGAACGCGATCGTGAATCGCTTCAGGTTGTAACCCACGACATTGGACCCGATGAGCAGGCTGCGGATGTGCCGATGCACGGCGGCAAAAGACGGGTTCCCACGGCGCGGCAACGTGTCACGCTCATGCTGCAAGTCCTCGGCCGAATCTTGGCTGATTTGAATTCGCTGAACGTAGCTCGTGACGGCGTTGCTCGGCTCGATGCGCAGAATCGTGATCTTCGTGATCCGGTCTTGCGCCGGATTCAGTCCCGTGGTCTCCAGCCCGATCACGGCGAGCGGCTTGGAGCAACGTGCTTTCGCAAATTGATTCGACATCCCATTGATCCTTCGAGTTCGATGCACAACCAGACTCAGGGGTTCACAGACCGTTCTGACTCCGCCAATTCGCAGCGTTCCGATTGCTGCCGCAGCCAACGCCGAGCCATCAACTGGCCCAACACCTTCGCAAACTCGCGCAGAGTCACCTCTCGCGACGCGACCACTTTCTCACTCGCCTGCATCTCACCGACCGGTGCGGGGAATGAATCTGCCTCAGTCCGTTCATCCATCAACTGCTCCTCCAGAAACGAAAAGAGCCGTCCACGATGGGCGGCTCTTGAGACCACGATTCGTTTTCACGAATGGCTATGCGGATACGGTTCTCATTTTATATTGACGCAAAATCGGTCTGATTTTAGGTGGTAGCGGATGTCTCAATAGTTCTTATTTCGAGATGCGACTTCTGCCGGGACTTAGAAGCTCGCTGCATCAATCTCGATGTGGTCCAGGCTGTTTCACCAATCGCGGTCAACACAGCGTTGTCGGAATCCAATTCATCAAGCGGTCGTTTGAAATCGGCGGTCGCACCCGACATAGTATGCGAACTGAGCAAATGTGCCGGTAGTCGTTCAGTTGGAGTTCGGGACTCTTGTTTTCGGAGTTGCCATTGGATTGCTTGTAGGGATTACCTCGCATTGATTGAATGGGTGCCTGCGGCGTTCCGTTCCGGCCTTCGGCACTGTGGTTGCCGGATTCACAAGGACTCTTGCCGATGTTCGAGGCATTTCAACTTTCGATGAAATCTGTGTGGTGCTTGCTGGTAATGGCAGGCTTGGTTTGTTTGCCAGGATGTTCCGGATGTGAGTCGCAGACTTCGCCAGCAAAAACGCCAGTGACGAGTCAAACGGATTCATCGCCCACAGAGGCAGAGAAGGCAGCCGACAAACAGAACGCAGCTTCGGGACGTGCCGCGCAGGATGGATCGCTGACGGAAATTCGGCCGGCACGCGGAGACTCGGATTCCAACGACTCAGATGCGACCGCAAATTCGGAGGGTGAGTCGAATCCTTCGTCGGCGACAGAGTCCTCCTCGAAGCCAGCGGCCGGTGGCGGAACAGACCAAAAAGAATCTGGTGGCGGCTCAGCCGGTAGTGAAAGTGGGAGCAGCGGGAGCAGCGGCGGCAGTCGCGGGAGTGGCAAGGCGAAATCATCAGGCCAGACCGCCGGGAAGCCGAGTAACCCCGGCGAAGCGGTGGCGACGGCAAAGACGTTCAAAGAGCGAAGTGACAAGGCGGCGGCCGGCAAGGAATATGGCTCGGCGTTTGAACTCGCGACGAAGGCTTGGGAGTCCGTGCATACGTTTCCCAAGGATGCGGCGTGCCGAGAGATGTCGAGCGACTTGCAGCATCGCATGGATGAATTGGGGACGCTGGCCAACACGCAGCGTGGTTCTGATTTGAAGCGTGACAAGCCGTTGATTGTTCGTTGATCTCGATCAACAGAATCAGCGACGCGCAGACAACTTTGGCCGGCAACTGAGAAGGCGTGATGATGGCGGATGCGGTCAACAAAACGAGACCCACGGGAATTCTGGAGCGTGTCACCTGCCCTCATTGTTGGGAGCAGTTCGCGCCGGAGAAGACGCTGTGGATCGCGGAGCATGCGGATTTGCTGGGCGACAATCGGTTGCCGGACCAATCGCAACGGTTCCTGCCCACGCGGTTCACGGTCAAAGGTGAGGCGATTGATTCCAAGGGGTTTCCGTGTCATCAACTCGCTTGCCCGAATTGCCATCTCATCGTGCCGCGGCCGCTCTTTGAAATGGAGCCATTGTTCCTGTCCATCTTTGGCGCACCGGCGAGTGGCAAGTCCTACTTCCTGGCGGCCATGACGTGGGAATTGCGAAAAGTTTTGCCGCTGTCGTTTCAGACTTCGTTCGCGGATGCGGACCCCGTGATGAATCGCAATCTGAACGACTACGAGGAGTCTGTTTTCTCAGGAGCGACTAACAGCGAACTGATCCCGCTCGGAAATCTGATCCGCAAGACGGAAGAGCAAGGGGATTTGTACGACGCGGTTTCGTTTGGCAATCAGATCGTCAGCTATCCCCGGCCGTTTCTTTTCAGCATGCAACCGCAGCAGTCGCATCCGAATCATGCCAAGGCGGCTCGATTGGGGCGCGTGGTAACGCTGTATGACAACGCGGGCGAATCGTTTCAGCCTGGCAAGGATTCGGCCGCGAACCCGGTGACGCGGCACATGGCACAATCGCGGGTGCTGTTTTTCGTTTTCGATCCTACTCAAGACACGCGGTTCCAAGCACAGTTGAATCAGCCGGAACTTGGCAGTGCGCGAACCATGCGACAGGAACCAATTCTTCAAGAAGCCGCCGCACGGATTCGGCGGTACGCTGGACTGCGGCAGTCGGAGCGTCATCGCCGTCCTTTGATCGTGATCCTCACCAAGTT
>CAMDRI010000007.1 GCA_945906725.1 Candidatus Kuenenia stuttgartensis
ACTGGTCGGAAACCAGCGAAGCCCTGATCCATGTCAGTATGATCGACGTCATGCTCAAACGACTCACCAGCCGCCCACTCACCGAAGCGGCACGCAGACAGCTCGCGGCCTGACCCCAAACTCCTAACTTCCCGCACGCCCTCTTAGAACTGATCCCAATCGCATCAAGAGCAGATACGGGAAAGCAACAACTCGCAACAGCATTGACGGGGGACGCAAATCCCGTCTGGCAAATTCATGTTTGCAGCGAGAACAGCGCATCCAAGGCAGTCCTTCGGCCGAACCTACACGCCTTCTTCCGACACCACGACCGCTCGCAAGTATTCGCGGTTGAGGCGGGCGATGTTGCTGACGGAGACTTCGGCGGGGCAGGCGGCTTCGCATTCGTAGGTGTTGGTGCAGCCGCCGAAACCCTCTTTGTCCATTTGAGCCACCATGCGAGTGACTCGGCGGGCGCGTTCCGGTTCGCCTTGCGGCAGCAGTGCGAGTTGCGAAACTTTCGCGCTGACAAAGAGCATCGCGCTGGCGTTTTTACAGGCGGCGACGCAGGCTCCGCAGCCGATGCAGGCGGCGGCGGCCATGCTCTTTTCCTGGCGGTCACGGCCGACCGGCAGGCAGTTGGCGTCTTGAGCGTTGCCCGTGTTGACGCTGACGTAGCCGCCAGCCGTGATGATCCGGTCGAAAGCGGCACGGTCGGTGGCGAGATCGCGGATGACTGGGAACGCGCTGGCTCGCCACGGTTCGATGACGATCGTGTCGCCATCGCTGAAGCGGCGCATGTGGAGTTGGCAGGTGGTGGTCGCGCGGTCCGGGCCGTGGGCTTGGCCGTTGATCATCAGGCTGCACATGCCGCAGATGCCCTCGCGGCAGTCGTGGTCGAACGCGACCGGCTCTTCCTTCGTTTGGATCAACTGCTCGTTGAGCACGTCGAGCATTTCGAGGAACGACATGTCGGGCGAGATGTTTTTCATCTCGTAAGTGCGGAACTCGCCGCGAGCGTTCGGGCCGGGCTGCCGCCAGATTTTCAGAGTCAGGTTCAAACCGCGGCTGCTGGACATGTTTGGAAATGCTCCAAGGGAAAGCGTCGTTTTCAGAGATAGGACTTATGGGACGTATTGGTCTGATTCATTCGCGGTAGCTTCTGGTCGTCAGATGCACGTTCTCGAACTCCAGCGGTTCTTTGTGGAGTTGTTCTTTGTCGCCGGTGAAACTGTCGTGGCCGCCGGCGTATTCCCAGGCGGCGGCGTGGCAAAAGTCGGCGTCGTTGCGTTTGGCTTCGCTCTCTTCGGTTTGGTGCTCTTCGCGGAAGTGGCCGCCGCAGGATTCCTCGCGAGTCAGAGCGTCGTGAACCAGCAACTCGCCGAATTCCAGGAAGTCGGCGACTCGGCCGGCGTGTTCGAGGTTCTGGTTGAACGCTTCGCCGGTCCCCATCACGCGGACGTTGTTCCAGAATTCATGGCGGAGCGTGGCGATCTCTTGCTCGGCATACTTGAGGCCGACTTCGTTGCGAGCCATGCCGCACTTCTCCCACATGATCTTGCCAAGTGCTCGGTGGAACGATTCGACGCTGCGCGAGCCTTGAATACCGAGCAACTTCGTCACGCGAGCTTTCGCGGCTTCGACGGCTCCGCGAACTTCGGGATGATCGTCGGCGATCTTCGGCAGCTTCGAGGTCGCGAGGTGATGGCCGATCGTGTACGGAATCACGAAGTAGCCGTCCGCCAAGCCCTGCATCAACGCCGAAGCGCCGAGCCGGTTGGCTCCGTGATCCGAAAAATTCGCTTCGCCGAGGCAATACAAACCGGGGATCGTCGTTTGCAGGTTGTAGTCCACCCACAGGCCACCCATCGTGTAATGGACGGCGGGGTAGATTCGCATCGGCGTCGAGTACGGGTCTTCGCCGGTGATTTTGGCATACATCTGAAAGAGGTTGCCGTACTTTCCTTTCACGACCGCTGCACCGTCACGTTTGATCGTGTCACGGAAATCGAGATACACGGCCAGCTTCGTCTCGCCGACGCCGAAGCCTTCGTCGCAGGCTTTCTTGGCGGCTCGCGAGGCGACGTCGCGCGGGACGAGATTGCCGAACGCTGCGTAACGGCGTTCCAAGAAGTAGTCGCGATCGTCGTCGGGGACCTCGTTGGCCGCTCGGGAATCGTTCGGATTCTTCGGCACCCAGACGCGGCCGTCGTTGCGGAGGCTTTCGCTCATCAGCGTCAGCTTCGATTGGTGATCTCCGCTGACCGGAATGCAGGTCGGATGAATCTGCGTGAAGCAGGGGTTGGCGAAGAACGCTCCGCGTTTGTGACATCGCCACGAGGCGGTGACATTACAGCCCTTCGCATTCGTCGAGAGATAGAAGACGTTGCCATACCCGCCGGTCGCCAGCAGCACCGCGTCGCCGGTGTGCGATTCAAATTCGCCAGTGACGAGGTTTCGGACCACGATTCCGCGAGCGACATCGTCTACCTTGATGAGATCCAGCATCTCGCGCCGAGCGAACAGCTTCACTTTGCCGAGATCAACCTGCCGCATCAGTGCCGAATACGCACCGAGCAACAACTGCTGCCCCGTCTGTCCGCGCGCGTAAAACGTCCGCGAGACCTGAGCACCGCCAAACGAGCGATTCGCCAGCAGTCCGCCGTAATCGCGCTGGAACGGGACTCCCTGAGCGACGCACTGGTCGATGATGTTCGTGCTGACCGACGCCAACCGATAGACGTTCGACTCACGAGCGCGGAAGTCGCCGCCCTTCACGGTGTCATAGAACAATCGCCAGACCGAGTCGCCGTCGTTGCAGTAATTCTTGGCGGCGTTGACGCCACCTTGGGCCGCGATGCTGTGTGCTCGGCGAGGCGAATCCTGAAAACAGAACGATTTGACGTTGTAGCCGAGTTCCGCCAGCGAAGCGGCCGCACTGGCTCCGGCCAGGCCAGTGCCGACGACGATGATGTTGAACTTCCGCTTGTTCGACGGATTGACCAGCTTGAGATCGAATTTGTGCCGATCCCAGCCGGTTGTAATGTCACCCGTCGGCGCGTTCGATTGCAGCCGGGATGAACCTTGAGTTGTTGTCGCGTGACTTTCAGCCATGAGGCCGACTCCTGATTTCTGAATATGCGGTCGGGCTAATGACTCATCGACCAGATCAAAGGGAAGGTCGCGAACCCGACGCCAATCGCGATTGCGAACACCAGACCGACCAGCTTGATCAGCGGCGTGTACTTCGGATGGTTGATCCCCAGCGTTTGAAACGCGCTCTGGAACCCGTGAGCCAGATGTGCCAGCAACGCAAAACTGCCTACCGCGTAGCCGACGATCGTGATCAGATTCGAGGTCGAAAGCAGATTCTTCGCCTTCTCGAACGGCGTAACGGCAGAGCCGTCCGCGTTTTTGTAGAACGCTTCGCCGCGCCCTTCAAATTTGAAATCCATCAAGTGCAGAATGATGAAGGCTAACACGATTATTCCGGTCACCAGCATCCAGGTATCGGGCCGGTAACCTTCCATCGCATAGCGGCCCTCTTGTTTCGATCGAGTGACCGCGTAGCCAACTTTGCGAGCCGCTCGATTTTCGCTCGAGACCTGCAACGCGATAACGATGTGGGCGATGAGCAGGCCGAATAGTCCAATCTCGGCAACCGCCAGCAGAGCGGCTTGCTCGTGCAGCGCGTGAGCGTACTCGTTGTAGCTCTTGCCGCCGTCGCCAACGTACAGCAGCAGATTGCCAGCCAGATGCGCGACCAAAAAGCCGCAGAGCAACAACCCGGTGATCGCTAGGACCACCTTCCTGCCCACCGATGTGGACAAGGCGTTCAACAGCCAACGCAAGGTCGTCTCCTTTTCCGCAGAGTCATTTTTGATCTGAATAATCATCAATCGCCTGAACAAAGCTTCCGGGATTATAGGGCGGGCGCACATTGCCGCAATTCACCACGAAGTCGTCCGCGAACCGCGAATTGTCCGGCCGAATGCCGTGAGCCGATCACCGATGGCCGTTATCCTTATTCCGTCGCCAGAGAGCGCCGCACAAAAACGGTAACACGGCGGTCTGCGATCGGCATTCGGCTGGACAATTAGGAGAGAATATCATGCGTTTGATCTGTGTGATTGCCTTGGTCGTCGCATCTGTGACTTGTCGAGCGGACGAGTCGGCTTGGAAAGTCGGTGTCGCCACAGTCACCGTCACTCCGAGTCAGCCGATGTGGATGGCGGGATATTCCGGACGCACGAAGCCGTCGGAGGGAGTGCTCTCCGAATTGCATGCGAAGGCGCTGGCGATCGAAGACTCGGCCGGGACACGAGCGGTGATCGTCACGACAGACCTCATCAGCATTCCTCGGCCGCTGCGGCAGCAAGTCGCGAGGGCCGCGGCTGAGAAATACAAGCTCGATCCGAAGGGTCTGTTGCTGAACTGCTCGCACACGCATTGCGGGCCGGTTGTGAAAGACGACCTCGAAATGTCGGTCATGTATCCGCTCGATCCGGAACAGCGACAGCGAGTCGAGTCGTACTTCGTCGAACTGCGTGAAAAGCTGATCGCCGTGATCGGCGCGGCGATTGAAGACTCGCAGCCGGCAAAGTTGTCCTACAGTCACGCTCGGTGCAGCGTCGCGATGAATCGCCGACTTCCGACGAAGGACGGATTCCAGAACAGTCCGTATCCCGACGGTCCCATCGATCACGATGTGCCTGTGCTGCGAGTCGAATCGCTCGACGGCAAAACTCTGCGAGCAATCGCGTTCGGCTACGCCTGCCATAACACTTCGACGGGCATCATGCAGATCAACGCGGACTACGCCGGCTTTGCTCAGTCCGAAATCGAGAAGGCTCATCCCGGCGCGACGGCGTTGTTTGTGATGGGCTGCGGCGGCGATCAGAACCCGTATCCTCGCGGGCAGATCGAATGGGCGATGACTCACGGCAAGACGCTGGCGACGGCGGTCGAAGCCGCGCTGTTGCCGACGCCGAAACCGATTCGCGGGCCGCTGAAATTTGATCTGAAAGAAGTCGATTTGCCGTTCGAGCCAGTGACTCGTGACGAGTTGCTCGCCCGACGCGAATCAAAAGATGGCTACGAAAAACGCCGCACCGAAGCGTTGCTCGCGGAACACGAGAAGAACGGCAAAGTTCGCGAGAACTATCCGTATCCGGTTCAGGTGCTGCAATTCGGCGGTGACTTGACGATGGTGACACTCGGCGGCGAAGTCGTCATCGACTACGCACTGCGACTGAAACGAGAACTCGGCGACGGCTCGGTCTGGGTCGCCGGCTACAGCAACGACGTGATGGCCTACATCCCCTCGGAACGGGTGCTCAAGGAGGGTGGCTACGAAGGGGTCGGAGCGATGCGGTACAGCAATCTGCCGTCGTCGTGGCGGCCAGGTGTCGAAGAGCAGATCGTCACGACAGTTCGCGAACTCGCCGAACGATTGCGAAAGTAAACTCTCTCTCGTGGGACAGGTTTTGAACCTGCCGGCCCCATTCGCCAGTTCATGGACGGGCAGGTTGAAAACCTGCCCCACGATTCATGCCTGATCTCGAACAACGCTTTGAGCTTCTCAGACGCCGCGCCGGACTGGTGCTCGCGCCGTTGTTGTTTGCATTCGTTCTCTCGGCGAACTTTGTCAGCCTGACCGACAAGCCGACAGCCCATCGGTTGGCGGCCGTGATGGCCGCGGTCGTAGTGCTGTGGGTGACGGAAGCGATTCCGATGGCGCTGACCGCGCTGCTCGGAGCGACCGCGTGTGTCGTATTGCAGGTCGCTTCGGCGAAGAGCGTGTTCGCTCCGTTCGCCGATCAGTTGATGTTTCTCTTCATCGGCTCGTTCATGCTGGCGCGAGCGATCGAACTGCACGGCCTCGATCGGCGATTAGCGCTCAGTGTGCTGACATTGAAAGTAGTCGGCGGCAGTCCGTCGCGAGTGCTCTTCGCGTTCGGAGCGACGACAGCATTCATCTCCGCCTGGATCAGCAACACAGCGACGACAGCGATGATGTTTGCCATCGGGCTGTCGATCCTGAAAGTCTTGCGAGACGACGGGCGCAGCCGGATCGACCCGCGCTACGCGACGGGGTTGATGTTGATGACGTCGTTCTCCGCATCGATCGGCGGATTAGCGACGCCGATTGGGACGCCCCCAAATGTCATCGGGTTGAACTTCATTCGGAAACTGGTGGCTGCCGACGGTGCCGCGATCGACATCACGTTCTTCGAGTGGTGCCTGATCGGCGTGCCGATCGTCGTCGTGTTGTACCTCTTCATGTTCGCGTACTTGAATTGGTTCTGCCCGGCGGGAGTTCGCGAACTCGCTGGCGGTCGCGAGTACCTCGAACGGCAACGACAAGAGCTTGGCCCGTGGACGCGCGGGCAACTCAGCACGCTCGTTGCGTTCGTGGTGATGGTGGTTTTGTGGGTGACTCCCGGAGTCATCGCTCTCGGCTGGGGAGAAACCAGCGACGCCTACAAGTGGTGCAAGTTGAGTCTGCCGGAAGCGGTGCCAGCATTGCTCGGCGCGGGACTGCTGTTCCTCTTGCCGGGTGAGCGCGGTCGACCGGCACTGACGTGGCCGGAAGCGACGCAGATTGATTGGGGAGTCGTGCTGCTGTACGGCGGCGGCTTCGCGTTCGGCATGTTGGCTCAAGAGACCGGCCTCGCGGACGTCATCGGCAAAAACATGATCGCGTGGCTGCCGAACGCGGGAAGCTTCGGATTCCTCATCGCCGCGACGTTGGTGGCGACACTGGTTTCCGAGGCGACCTCGAACACCGCCTCGGCCAACATCGTGGTCCCCGTGGTCATCACAATGGCTCAAGCCGCCGGCGTCGATCCACTGGAACCGGCGCTCGGTGCGACATTCGGATGCAGCCTGGGGTTTATGCTGCCGGTGAGCACTCCCTGCAACGCGATCGTGTACGGCTCCGGCTTGGTGCCACTCGGTCGGATGATTCGCTACGGAGCCTTGCTGGACGTTGCCGGCACGGTCGTCATCGTCGCCGTCGTGAAATTGCTGGGGGCGTTGGTACGATGACGCCAACGACCAGGACGATGTGATATGGCAGCCGACAATCTCGAAGACAACGAACGCCAACGCTTGCAGCGGCAATATGCCGAGATCGCAACGCTCGCCGGCGGCCTCGCGCACGAGATCAAGAACCCGCTCTCGACAATGAGCATGTTGCTGGAACTCATCGCCGAAGACTTGAACGGCAGCGAGGCTCAGCGCGAGCGGCGGATGCTGACCAAGGTGCAGACGATCCAAAAAGAGTGTCGGCATCTCGAAGACATTTTGAATGCGTTCCTCAAGTTCGCTCGCGTTGGCGAACTGACGCTGACGCCGACCGATCTAAATTTCGTCGTGACCGAATTCATCGACTTCTTCGACGCCGACGCCAAAGAGCGTCGCGTCGAGATCAGCCCGCACTTGGCGACCGATCTACCGCGCGTCGCACTGGATATCTCGCTGATTCGGCAAGTGCTGATGAACCTCGCGCTCAACGCTCAGCAAGCAATGCCGAACGGCGGGCTGTTGGAATTGCAGACGTTCGCACGCGAAGGCCGAGTCCACCTGGCGGTGATCGACAACGGTCAGGGCATGGACGAGAAAACTCGCTCGCGGCTGTTCGAGGTCTTCTTTTCGACGAAGCCAAACGGCAACGGCCTGGGCCTGCCGACGGTTCGCAAGATCGTGGACGCCCATCGCGGTTCAATTACTTGCGAGAGCGAACTCGGCCGCGGCACAAGGTTCACAATCTCGCTGCCCCCTGCCGCGTGATTTGCGGGCGAGTCGCGTCAGCCGATATCGTTTGTCCGACCATGACTCAATCCGCAGACAAACCTGAACTCCCCGGCACCGGCATCCGCGTCTTGATCGTGGATGACGACGAAGCTCATGCTCAGGCCGTAGGCGAAAGCCTGGAACGTGTCGGCTACGAATGCACGGTCGCCGGTTCCGGCGAAACGGGACTCAAGCTGATCGAGAAAGAGAATTTTGATGTCGTCGTCACCGACTTGCGGATGGGCGAGATCGACGGACTGACGTTGCTGCGACGCACGAAAGAAGAACTGCCGGACGCGGAAGTCATCCTGCTGACCGGTCACGCCTCGGTGCAGTCCGCGCTGGCGGCGGGGCAGGCAGGGGCGTCGATGTATCTGACCAAGCCGCTCGATATCGGCGAACTGCGTGCCTCAGTCGAGAAGGCTTCGACGCGCGTGCGGCTCATCCGACAGAACACGGAACTCGCGCGGCGGCTCAACGAGAAATTTGGCTTCGAGGGAGTCATTGGCAACAGCCCGTCGATGCGGAAGGTGATCGATCAGCTCAAGCACGTCTCGAACATGAACACGACCGTGCTGATCCTCGGTGAAAGCGGCACCGGCAAAGAACTGGTCGCCCGCGCGTTGCACCAAAACAGCGATCGTAAAAACAAGCCGTTCGTCCCCGTGAATATCTCCGCGTTGCCGGAGAGCATTCTGGAAAGCGAACTGTTCGGCCACGAAGCCGGCTCGTTCACCGGCGCGATGAGCAAACGCATTGGAAAATTCGAGTACGCCAACGGCGGCACGCTGTTCCTCGATGAGGTCGGCGAGATGCCGGTCGATACGCAGATCAAACTGCTGCGAGTTCTCGAAAACCGCCGGATCACGCGCGTCGGCAGCAACGACGAAGTCGAGGTCAACGTCCGACTCGTCGCCGCTACGAATGCCGACCTCAAGGAGTCGGTCGCCAGCGGAAAATTTCGCGAAGACCTGTATTTTCGCCTGAACGTCGTCCGCATCACGCTACCGCCGCTGCGCGAACGAGTCGCCGACATCCCGCTGCTCATCGACCACTTCCGCAAGCTGCTGTCGGAAAATCACGGCCGCGAAGTCCCAAACATCTCGCGAGCTGCCCGCCACGCGCTCGTGACCTACGACTGGCCGGGCAACATCCGGCAATTGAAGAACACCCTCGAAAGCATGTTGGTCAGCGACATCGACGGCCTGCTGGATCTCGATGACCTCCCCGAAGAAATCCGCCCAGCCCCCGGCTCAATCCCCGAAACGGAACTCGGCGAGTTGGTCTTCGGAGCCGATCAACTCATCGGCAAGAAACTGGAAGAGGTCGAGAAGTACTACATCCAACGTGCGCTGGAAGTCACCAAAGGCAACCGCGAAGAGGCCGCGATGCTACTGGGCATCGGCGAGCGCACGCTGTACCGCAAGATCAAAGAGTATCAATTGAAAGAGTAGGTCAGGCTTTCCAGCCTGACCCGAACGCTTTACCCGGCGTCGATTCCGCAACGGGTCAGCCTGGAAAGGCTGACCTACTTTGGCGGCTCGAACTCTTTCAGCACGATGTTTCGCAGCGCCGCTTTCGTGCGGAACGAGCAGAATCCCAGCGGCTTGCTCGGTTCGACTTCGCTGCGGATGCCGATCTTCTTGCCGGTCAGATCCGCGTCGATGATCTCCTTGCCGTCGATCCAGGCGGTGATTCGCTTCTCCAAGACGCGTAGCCGAATCTTGTACCACTGGCCATTCTTGAAATCGCGAAACAATGTCGTCTCGTTTTCGGAAGCGTCCTTGAAGTCAAGACTCGACAAGCCGCACACGGTCCCACCCCAACCGCCGAGGATCAAGCTGCACGGGTCGTCCTTGATCGGGAACGTCAGTCCGCAAAAGAAATCGCTGCCATCAACACGCTGAGCCTCTAGCGAAATCTCGTAGTTGACCTTCGGCAGAACTTTCTCGTCTTTCCAGGTCACGCCCGTGATGTCGTTGCCCATGTCGAGAATGAGCTGCCCGTCCTCGACGCCGATCTCGCCGTCACCACCGAACATCGAGTTTTTCCAACCGTCAAGATTCTTGCCGTTGAACAGCTTGATCTCGCGTTTGACCTTCGGTTCCGGCTTCTTTTCGTCTTTCTTGACTTCCGCCTGCGAAGCCGCGAAGCCGCAGCAAACCACGACCGAAAGCACGACCAACAGCGAACGACTCCGAATGGCGAACATGGTTGTCTCCTAAAATGTGGCTGTTGCGGAACGTCACTCCGGCTTGAGCAGCGGAAAGGCGATGACATCGCGGATCGTGTTCGTGTTCGTCAGCAGCATGACGAGTCGGTCGATGCCGATACCCATGCCGCCGGCCGGAGGCATTCCGACTTTCAGAGCGTACACGAACTCGTGGTCCATCTTGGCCATCGAATCTTCTGCCGCTTGCCCAGCAAGCTGCGTGCGAAAAGTTTCCTCTTGCAGCCGCGGATCGTTGAGCTCGGTGTACGCGTTTGCCATTTCCAGGCCGTGAATGAAGAGCTCAAACCGCTCGGCGATGCTGGGATCGGATCGCTTGCGCTTCGTCAGCGGGCACATTGACGCTGGGTAGTCGATGACGAACACCGGGCCGACGAGCGCGTCCTCGACGGTCGCCTCGAAGACTTCGTTGACGAGCACGTCCGGGTGCTTACCTTTCGTATCGAGGTGCAGCGATTTCGCCTTCGCGAGTACTGCATCGGCATCGTGGATGTCGCAGCCAGCGTGTTCGCGGAAGAGGTCCGCGTACTTGCATCGCTTCCATGGCGGAGTCAGATCGACAGTCTTGTCGCCCCATTGCAACACGAGCGACTCATTGCCGGCGGCTCTCGAGGCGTCGAGGACAATCTGCTCACAGAGGTCCATCATCACTTCGTAGTTTGCATAGGCTTGATACAGTTCAATCATTGTGAATTCTGGGTTGTGCGTCGCATCGATCCCCTCGTTACGGAAGACTCGGCCGATCTCGTACACCCGCTCGATACCACCGACCATCAGCCGCTTGAGATGCAACTCCAGAGCGATTCGCAAATACAAATTGATGTCGAGTGCGTTGTGATGCGTGACAAACGGCCGCGCCGCCGCACCTCCCGCGATCGCGTGTAGGACAGGGGTCTCTGCCTCTACGTAGCCCTGTCCCCCGAGCGTATTCCGGATCGAGCTGATGATCCGCGTCCGCTTCAGCAGCCTGTCGAGAACCCCATCGTTGTAGATCATATCGACGTAACGGTGCCTCAAGAGCATCTCGATGTCACTTGCTCCGTGAAACTTCTCCGGTGGCGTCGCCAGCGATTTACAAAGCAGAGTGAGCTGCTCGACGAAGATTGTCTTCTCACCAGTCTTGGTGACTCGCAGTCGGCCGTCCACTCCAACGAGATCGCCGAGATCGAGTTGCTCAATCGCGCTCCATGTTGTTTCGGGGACATCCTTCATCGAGATCATCAACTGAATCCGGCCGGTCGCGTCTTGAACGTGAAAGAACTTCAGCTTACCGCGATCGTTCTGCAACATGATCCGACCCGCAACGCGAACTCGTTCACCATCGCTTCCGTACTCGGCGGGACACTTCTCGCGAGCAATCCGTATCGCCGCGTGCCCATCAAACCGCTGCCCCCACGGATCGAGTCCGAGAGCTTCCAGCTTTTGCAACTTCTCTAAACGAACCGCTTCCAAACGATGAGGTTCGTGCAATGAATCTGGTAACGACTTGTCTGGCATTGATGACCCCGGCAGTGACGTACTCACAAGAAAGCACCTCAAACGTGCGGCGGATATTTGCAACCCAGACCTGACAGCGTCAATCAAGCAAACGGTGGCTAAAGCAAATCCTGAATCTTTGAAGTAAACCTGAACAGGTTCGGCCACTGAGGGCATCAACAATCAGGCCCAAATTGATCACACAACATCAACGACTTCGTTCAGATTTCCGAATTCATCAAAAACACCAAATCCCAGCACATCCAAATCCGCCACCCGTCTCTTTCAACGATGCTGACAACGTTCAGAATCCGATTCAGGCGAAAGTGTCGAACTTCGTTCTGTCTATTGCCGCCTACAAACCATCACCCCTCGGTTTGATTCACCATGTTTCCCACGAGTTCAATTCGTACCACGAATGCATGAATTCCTTGACGCTCTTCGCGTTGAGGCGGAAGATGGCCCCACGGGCAATCCAACCTGCGTGGAACAAGGGACTCAAGAATGTCGGACGACATCCTTAATAAACTGGTCAATGACGGCGTGGTTTCAAAGGACCAAGTGCAAGAAGCGCAGCACCTTGCGAGTAGCTTGGGAATCAGAACCGAAGAAGCCTTGATCAAGTTAGGGTACGTCGATCCAAATGAGATCAGTAACCTTCAAGCCTCAAAGTTCGGATTTGAGACAGTCAACTTAAACGGATATGAGATTCCACCGAGTGTCGTCGAAATGGTTCCGGAGTCAGTTGCGCGTGAAAACGTCGTCATCCCACTTGGCCTCGACGGGGACGCTCTGACCGTAGCTATAAATGATCCCATGAAATTTGAGGTCTTGGACAAGTTGCGCTTTATTTTGAACAGAGAGATCAAAGTAAAAGTTGCCTCGAATGAGTCCATTTTATCAGCAATCAACAGACACTACGGTCAGAGCGAAACTGAATCTGTTGACTCTATGATCTCCGAGTTCACTGAAACAGCAATTGACATCACTCAAACAGAACTCAAACAGGCCGAGACGGTCGCGGGTGATGACGAAAGTGCTCCGATTGTCAGGCTCGTTAATTTGATCATCTCAGAAGCCGTCAGCATGCGTGCCAGTGACATCCACATTGAACCATTCGAAAGCAGGGTACGCATTCGGTATCGAATTGATGGCGTACTTGTCGAACGAGATAGTCCTCCAAGACGACTTCTTGCGGCTTTGGTATCACGCCTAAAAATCATGGCGAACATGGATATTGCGGAAAAAAGGCGTTGCCAGGACGGCCGCATCAAAACGCGAGCTAATGGAAAGGAGTTTGATCTTCGCGTCAGTATTTTGCCATCGGTTCATGGACAGGCCGTTGTCATGCGTATCCTCGATCGAGACAGCATCAAAATTGGAATCCGAAATCTTGGTTTTAGCGAAGAAAACTATCGAAAATTCCAAAATATCATCAGGAGACCAAATGGCATTTTTTTAGTGACGGGGCCGACCGGGAGCGGAAAAACCACTACTCTTTATAGTGCTCTAGGTGAGTTGAACAGACCAGACCGCAAGGTGATCACCGCTGAAGACCCAGTTGAATACCTGCTTCCGGGAATCAATCAAGTTGAAGTGAAATCCGCCATCGGTTTGAACTTTGCCTCAATTATCCGCGCGATGCTTCGCCAAGCTCCGAATGTAATCCTCGTTGGAGAAATCCGTGACTCTGAGACTGCCGATATGGCTATCCAGGCATCTTTGACAGGCCACTTAGTTTTCAGCACTCTACACACGAACGATGCGCCCGGATCTGTGACTAGACTTATCGACATGGGGGTCCAGCCATTTCTTGTGGCATCAAGTGTTATGGCCGTCATGGCGCAGCGTCTTGCTCGGGTCGCTTGCCCCAAGTGTCGCGAACCAGTAACACCTGATCAAGGCGAGCTTGAAGCATTCAGCATTTCACCGGAACAGGCAGCCGCCGCGACGTTTATGCGAGGCCGCGGATGCAATTACTGTCAACACACTGGCTATCGAGGCCGAGTCGCTGTATTCGAACTGATGACCATGAACTCTAAGCTACGAGAAATGACATTCAACCGCGAGCCTGCACAAAACATTCGACGCCAAGCAAGATTGATGGGAATGAAATCTCTCGCTGAAGACGCAACAGCCAAAGCCCTCAAAGGGATAACGACGTTACTTGAGGTCGCACGACTTCAAAAAGCCGTGGACTAACCGCTATGGCGTGACGACTTCGCTGGAATTTGTTGTCGCACCATTCGTTTGCAGCACAATGGATTTCGTCGCATGACGAAGCCAAGGGAGGGGACTACATGGCATCAATCCAGATCGACAAATTGCTCGAAACGGTTGTCAAAGAACGCGTCAGCGATCTTCACATTTCGTGCGGACAGCCTCCCGTTTTGCGTGTTGGCGGGCACATGGTGCGATTGGAGACAAAAGTTCTCGAGGCAGAAGATACGGTCTCACTGATGAAAAGCATCACACCTGAGCGAAATCAGCAGGAGTTACAGGAAGTTGGCACAACGGATTTTGGTTTCGCCTTTGGCACCAAAGCCCGCTTTCGAGTCTCAGTATTTAAGCAAAAAGGCAAGATCTCGATTGTGCTGCGAAGAATACCGACAGACTTTTTAACGTTTGAACAACTTGGACTGCCGCCATTAATCCGCGACTTGATCCAAAGACCTAGAGGACTCTTTCTGGTAACCGGCCCGACTGGATCCGGAAAAACAACCAGCCTCGCCAGTATGATTAACTGGCTGAACGAGAACTGCGATCATCACATCATCACGCTAGAAGATCCGATTGAATACTATCACGTCCACAAAAAGAGCACAGTCAATCAACGTGAGGTTGGCGTTGACGTCCCCAGCTTTTCAGAGGCGTTACGCCGCTGCCTCCGGCAGGATCCTGATGTGATCCTTGTCGGCGAATTACGCGATTTGGAAACGATGGAATCGGCGATCACCGCTGCCGAAACTGGACACCTGGTCTTCGGAACTTTGCATACAACAGGCGCGCAGGGAACAGTCGATCGAATCATTGACGTTTTCCCGACGAACCAGCAGGAACAGATTCGTACTCAACTTTCCACATCAATTATCGCGGTACTGAGTCAGCAGTTGTTGTCGCGAAAGCCCAAAGGAATGGTTGCGGCGTATGAATTCATGGTCGTCACTTCCGCGATCGCCAATCTTATCCGCGAGGGAAAGACCTTCCGCATCAATTCGTCCCTTCAAACTGGCAAGAAGTATGGAATGCAGCTGATGGACGATTCGCTGTTCAGTCTTTGGAAGAATCAACTTTGCGAAGAGTCCGACGTCATCATTCGCGCAAATAATTCCGGAGACCTACGAGACAAGATTGCCAAGGCAAAAAAAGGCCTCCTAGACGACGAGGAATCTGGAGAGGATTCCGATGACGAGTAGCCGGGCCAATAATCGCTGCTGGCGATTAAACACTTTCCATTTGATTTACGGAGTGATTCTCAATGGCTTCGCGACGCTTGGGGCAAATATTGGTCGATCTCGGCCACATCACCGAGGATCAACTCTGGGACATTTTGGAAGAACAAAAAAAGAGTCCAGGAGAAATCATCGGCCGAGTTGCGTTGCGCATGAGCCTGGTAAGCGAATCGCAGATTACCGAGGCGCTCGCTGAACAATGGGGAATGGCGGTCGTCAACCTCAAGGAAACTAATATCCCGCCAAAAGTTTTGGAACTTGTCCCACAAACGATGGCCGAGATCTATAAGATCATGCCAATCTCGTTAAAGAATAACATACTTACAGTAGCAATGGCTGATCCACACAACATGGCCGCCCTAGATGATTTGCGCAATTTTCTTGGTTACGACGTCAGAGGGGCTGTTTCTAATCACCAAGACGTTGAAGAGGCAATCACCCGACATTATGCAGACAAAGAAGATAGCATTGAAGATGTAATCGGAAAGATGGAAGAAGAATTCCCCGAGGAGAGGGGCAAGGAAGGTGCTTACGATATTGGCTCAGAAGATGAACTCGTAAACTCCGCACCGATCCGCAAATTGCTGAATATGGTGCTGTTGTTGGCTATTCGCGACCAAGCCAGCGACATTCACTTCGAGCCATTTGAAGATGAATTCAAAATTCGTGTCAAAGCAGATGGTGTTCTGTACGAAATGGTTCCTCCTCCTCGCCATTTGGCGAATGCTATTACCACACGTATTAAAGTGATGGCAAATTTAGATATCGCAGAAAGGCGACTTCCGCAAGACGGCCGAATTGAATTGAACGTTGGAGGAAACTCAGTCGATCTTCGTGTCAGTGTTTTGCCGACGATGTTTGGCGAGTCCGTCGTGATGCGAATACTGGATCGAACAGTTGTGCAGTTGGATTTGAACAAAATCGGACTAGATGCAACAACCCTGTCTCGGTTTCGGCAATGTTTACATACTCCAAACGGCATTGTTTTAGTGACGGGACCTACAGGGAGCGGAAAGACGACCACACTCTATTCCGCCTTGAACGAACTCAACGACATTGAGACAAAGATCATCACCACCGAGGATCCAGTCGAGTATGAAATCGAGGGACTCCTACAGATACCTGTGAATCATGATATTGATGTCACCTTTGCCAACGTATTACGTGCCATCTTGCGACACGATCCGGATATCATCTTGGTTGGCGAAATTCGTGATTATGAAACTGCTGAAACTGCTATCCAAAGTGCGCTGACCGGGCATTTGGTGTTTAGCACGCTGCATACAAATGACGCACCTTCCACCGTTACTCGCCTGCGCGACATGGGCATCGCGCCGTTCATGATTACAGCTACAGTTGAAGCCATTTTGGCGCAACGTCTAGTTCGCCGCATCTGTAGTGAATGTCGTACTGAGTTTGAACCCAGCGACGAGTTACTGATGGAACTCCAACTTCCAATCGCCCAGGCCCGCCAGTATCGGTTTTATTATGGAAAAGGCTGCGCTCGATGTAACAACAGCGGATACAAAGGTCGGTGTGGCCTCTACGAATTGATGAATATCACGGATGATATTCGTGACATGATTGCGGCCAACGCATCCTCCGATGAACTCCGAAACATGGCTCGCAGCCAAGGAATGACAACTCTGCGAGAGGCGGGACTAAAATTGATTTTTGATGGCGTAACCACCATTGACGAGGTGGTGCGAGAGACCGTCATGGAAGACGTTGAATAAAGAACAAAACCAAGGCGTGATCCCAGTGCGGCCAAAGTGTTGGCATTTTTTCCCAAGGCAAACAGAGGTCAGCCATGCCGGTATATCAGTACGAGGCGATGGACAATACTGGAACTGAGGTCAAGGACACCATCGAAGCTGGCTCCGAAGCCGAAGCTCAGCAGAAGATTAAGGAACAGGGTTTCTTCGTCACCAAGATCTCCGAGAAGGGGCGAGGCGGTAAGAAGAAGGAAACCGAGAAGAAGAAAAAGCCAGCGAGCGGCCCAAGGAAAAAGAAAGGGTTTTCGTTCGGATCAGTAAAGGGAAAACATCTTTGCGCTTTTACTCGCCAACTTTCGACACTTCAGGACGCAGGATTGCCCATTTTAAGAAGTCTGAAAATCCTCGAGGGACAATCAAAGCCCGGAGTGCTGAAAAACTCTTTGATTGGGGTGATTGAAGACATCGAATCCGGCAACACGCTATCGGAAGCCATGTCCAAGCAGCCGAAGGCATTTGACGGCCTTTACGTCAACATGGTGAAAGCAGGTGAGGCCGGTGGGGCGTTGGAAATCATTTTGCAGCGTTTGGCCGAGTTTAAGGAGCGAGCCCAGAGCCTCAAGCGTAAGGTACAAGGCGCGATGATTTATCCCTGTGCGGTCATTTTCGTAGCAACCGCAATCGTAGGATTTATCATGTACTACATCATTCCGAAGTTTAAGCAGATCTTCCTGGGCTTTGGGACGGAGCTTCCCGGAATCACCGTCATGCTGATCAACATGAGCGACATCGTGGTGAGGTACTTCTACTTGTTCCCGGCAATCCCGATCGGCTTTTGGTTGATTATAAAAATCATACGAAAGAACAAAACAGGCGAGTTTGTCTCGGACTGGCTGGTGCTAAAGATTCCTTTGATGGGCCAAATTCTCAGCAAGTCAATCGTGGCTCGAACCATGCGAACGCTGGGAACGCTCGTGGCCTCTGGTGTGCCAATCTTGGAAGGCTTGACCATTGCACGTGACACGGCAGGCAACGCGGTGTTTCGAAAAGCATTCGACAACGTTTATGCCGCCATTCGTGAAGGCGAGTCCATCGCGACCCCGTTAAGGGAGGCGAGAATCGTGGACGATATCGTGGTCAACATGATCGACGTCGGAGAAGAAACCGGTGCCTTGGACAATATGATGTACAAGATCGCCGATGTGTATGACGAGGAAGTTTCGGTACTGGTCGATGGCTTGGTCAGCCTGCTGGAACCGCTGATGGTCGTCATTCTGGGTTTCATCGTCGGCTTCATCGTGATCGCGTTGTTCATGCCGCTAGTCAAACTGCTGAACGATCTGTCGTGATATGTTCCCGAAAGGCAACGGCCGGAAACCTTCCGGTCGGGTCACAATTTTCTGGATGCTGACTATCTGAGTCAGCCGTCAATAGGTTTTCGAGTGGTGATCGAATCCGTCCGGATTGGATTCTCTGTTGAGCGATTTTCGCCGTGGTGGACGGTCGAAAGTGGGATGCTGGTTTTGGGTGAATGCTTTTAGCGTCAGAGGAGATACTGAGATGCAAGCCGTTTGGAAGTCCTCACCGAGCCATCGGAAACACACACCGCCACCGCGTACCGGTTTCACGCTTATTGAGTTGATGGTGGTGGTAGTAATCATCGTCCTTTTGATTGGCTTGGTGCTGCCAGCGATTTCGGGTGTCCGCAGCCGAGCACGCGATGTCGAGGTGCGAAAGGAGATTGGCGATTTGGAGCAGGCCATCACGCAATTCAAGGTGGCTTACGGTGTCGAACCGCCGAGCATGGTGACGATTTATAAGACCGATGCGCAGTGGGTTGCAGACACGAGAAGTCGAGCGGCGATCAAGAGAATTTGGCCGAAGTTAAATTTTGCTTACGCAGATCCGATGAGTCCGAATGTCGGGAGCGGCGGCCTGGCATTTCCGCCCGGTGTAACGGCGGTGCATTTGAATGGAGCCGAGTGTTTGGTTTTCTTTCTGGGCGGTGTTGCGAGTAGTACGTCAGGTGCCCTCATTGGATTTTCCAAGGATCCACAACTTCCATTCAAAAGCGACACAAGCCGTGAAGGGCCGTTTTTTGAGTTCAAAGGAGCATATGACTCAATGACTTCAAAGTGGACCGGTCGTTTAACAACGAACGACGACGGCGACGCAATGCCGACGTACTTAGACACGTTGCCACAGCAAACAAAACCTTATGTTTACTTTCACTCCAATGACGGAGGCAGTTACCCGTTTGAAACGGTGGCGTCGACCACCACATCTGCCAGTTGGAGAAATACAGATTGCCTCGGTTACACGGTCAGTATGGGAATTTCCGTGTATGACTCAACAAAAACCTTGATGGAACACGCTTATTTTCAATCGTTTCCCGGCACCGGTATGACGCCGCTTGCTCAGGCTCGAAGCAGTCTGCCACATAAATCCAAGAGCTTCCAAATCATCTCGCCGGGTCCGGATGCAGCCTACGGCACGGGTGGTCTTTTCAATCCGGAGAACAAGTCAAATTTGTCGCCGGCTGACGGGGATAACATCACCAATTTTCATCCCGGGCGGTTGGTGAATTAGTCGTTCAGATTTCGTTTGCCACGGCTGGCTCGGCCATGTGTCGCTGACGAGTTCGCTCGGTTGAAACCGCTACGACACACGACCGAGTGGAATCGAGGTTGACTATGAACTCTTCGCATGCGGCGTCTGGTCGAAGTGAGACTTCGACGGTCCGTTTCAGACTACGCGCAGCGTTCACGCTGATCGAGATTCTGATCGTGATTTCGATCATCATCCTCTTGGTGACGATGATGGGCGCGGTTATTGGAAACTCGGTCAAGAAGGCTCGCGAGGCGGCGACGGCGACGCTGATCGAGAAGATCGACAAGTTGTTGGACGAGCGGACGAAGGGTTTCGATCGAGCGACCAAGTCACTGGATTTCCAGCGGATCATCGCGATTCGCAAGCAGTTGTTGGAGGCGGGTGGCACCTTCGGTGTCTCGCCGAAAGTGTTGTCGGCTGTGGCTCGAAAAGATTTCTTTAAGGCGAACTTTCCACAGCGATACGCTGACTTGACTGACGTGCTGACGTTTCCGATGGGAAGTACACCAAACGGAGTTCCCGATGCGATTGAATTCGATTCCACGTTGAAGTCCGAAGACGCGAATGGCAATGGTGCTTTGGATGTTGGCGAGGACACAAATAGCAACGGAGTTTTGGACGGCTACGTGCATGCGAAGCACAAGCCGGAGACGGAGAGTTCAGCGCTGCTGTACTACATGCTGACTCGCATGCAAGTGTTTGGCGTGCCTCCAGTCGGCGAGTCAGATTTCAGTACAAGCGAATATCGTGATACCGACGGAGATGGGTTACTGGAGTTCGTGGATGGCTGGGGCCGACCGTTGCGGTTCTATCGTTGGCCGACGCGGCTACTGAAACCGAATGGAATTCGCGGCGCGGATAATCAACCGGGATTTGCAGGGATCAACGACAATCCCGAGTTGAACAACACCGTGGACGATTTTTTGGAGTTCGGCAAGGTCAGTTCTGACGACATCACGGTCTTGCCATCTCAAAGGGAGATCGCCGGGCATCTGATCGTGGGCTTGCCGAGCGGCCCTGTGTTTTCCGGTCAATGGGATTCGCTCAGTGAAGACCCGGATGATCCGTATGGCTTGATCTCGACGGAGATCAAACGGCTGTTTCTCCAGAGCAACGGAGCAACTAACGTGACAACGGGACCGGCCGGATTCAATGAGATGAATTATCCGACGATCGACACTTACCACACGCCGCTGATTATTTCCGTCGGACCGGATGCAGACTTGGGGTTGTTCGAGCCTTACCAAGGAACGGCCTCGGGCGCAAGCGGCGTGGGTGTGCTCGACACAGATCTGGGTATTCTGGCTCAGCCGATTCATGGCCCCGTTGGCCCCTACGACTTTGGCAATCTGGCTGTGACTCCAAACGGCAATCATGTGATCTCGGCGTTGGGGGACAATATCACGAATCGCAATCGGCGTGCGGGAAGGGGGAAGTGACATGAACAGCGTTCATGTCGCTTCGCGGCATAAAAAAGTAGTCGGCACACTCCGTGTGCCGAGTCGGCACGCGGAGTGTGCCGACTACTTTGGCTTCACGCTGGTGGAGTTGTTGGTCGTGATCACTGTGTTGTTGATTTTAGTGGTGATGACGGTCACCTCGATCGATTTCACGTTTTCGTCGGAGCGGTTGAAAGCGGGTGCTCGGCAGGTGCAATCGGCGTTGGCGGGCGCACGCGATCGGGCGATCTTCGCCAAGGAACCGCGCGGTTTGCGGTTTTTGGTTGACTCAAGCGATTCAACGTCAGTCGAATCTCGCGTTGTCACGAGCATGATTTACATCGGCGCTCCGAGCAATTGGTCGGAAGGTCAGATTCGGCTGGAGCGAGTGGATGCCAATGGTGACAACATCGCCGAACCAGCCGTCGATACGGACAGCGACGGAACGCTCGACGCAACGGCGGTCATGATCGTCCGAGGCGATGCGCTTTGCGGCTGGTACACCTTGAAAGAGCGTGGCTTTCTGGGGTTGTTTGAGGACCAGAATCTCAACGGCCGATTGGATTCCGGCGAGGATGCAAACGGCAATGGACTTCTGGACCTCGACGCGCCGCGGATCAAGATTCCGGCGGACGACAACGGTTCGTGGTACACCGTGCTGGTCCTCAGTTCTGGTCCCTACGCAATGACACCGGTAAATCAGGTGTTGAAATTGGTGACGCCGTATCGCGACCCTGGCACCACTCCGGAGACGAGTGTGGTTGCGTTTCAGAACGGCGGGCCGAATACCTACATCCTGGAACTACCGCCGCGCATGCTGCCGGAGGCTCAACCCATCCTGTTGCCGGCCGGAGTTTGTATCGACCTGGATGGTTCGCAGGTGCCACGGAGTTGGCGGTCGTTCGGCGAGGATCTCAACGACAACGGGGTGTTGAATGGTGGCGAGGACACGAACATGAACGGCCAGTTGGACCGTTCGAGCTATTCCTCGCGAATGGACGTTTTGTTTTCTCCGCGCGGCATCGTGACCGGTTCAGTGGCCGCCGAGGGTTTGCTGCACTTGTACGTCGCGGAACTCAAAGATGTGCAACGAATTGTCGACATCGGAGTCGACGTGAGCGGGACTGGAAGCGGATCAATGTCTCCTCGGCTTCCGATTCATGGCAACACGCTGTCGTTGGCACGAGTCCCGTTTCAAATCGTACCGGGGGGGAATCAATTCAGCCCGGAAGAACCGATCGGTCAGCGGACGATCGTTTCGATCTTCACTCAGACGGGCAAAATCTCAGCACATGCGATCGATCCCACGGACGGTGAAGACCGAAACGGAAACGGCATGCTCGACCCAGGAGAGGACGTGAATGGCAACGGAATGCTCGATCCTCCGAATGGCTACGCGGACGTTCCATTCCTGTTTTCCACTCGAGGCGAGGCGGCCAGCCAATGAACACTCTGCGGACTAAAATTGTCCAGCGAATCCGTTCGCCTCATCTGCGAGGCGGTACGACGCTGACCGAAGTGCTCATGTCGTTGATGATCATGAGCATCGGCATCGTGTCGGTGGCGACGTTGTTTCCGCTCTCAACACTGCGTGTGCTGGAAGCCAGCCGACAAACCAATTCGACGATCACGCGGTTCTCGGCCGAAGCGGTGATCGATGTCGATGCGGGGTTCTTGCACAACCCGGACGGCACGTTTCCGCCAGGTGGAGCCGACCTGACACCGTACAACAGTCAGGCGTTTCGTGGGCAGGTGTACTTCGTCGATCCGTATGGCTGGCAGACGTTTCATCGCGACGACGCATTGTTCCCGGCGCCTTGGTCGCCACCCGGGTCGTTGGCGGTCGCTTCGAATCCGCCGCTGCGCGACACACTCGGGCAATTGCCGCTCGGATCGACGGTCAATGTGCCACTGATGCGGCGACACTCCGGGGCGACGATGTTTGCCAGCGTGGGGATCAATCCATATCCGATGATCGCCGCAGACAGCAATTTGGCGATCAACCGGGCCGCGAAATTGGTCGGACAACCCGACAATTGGAAGTTGATCACCTCAACGGAGGTGACGACGATCGCCACGCCCGTGCCAGGAATCACCTCGCTCTCGTTGGATACCGATGCGGACCTGACGGCGGTGAGTGTGGCACCAGGCGTGGCGTATCGTGCAGTCATCTTTGATCTCAGTGGCCAGTACAGCGAAACGCGACTCCTAGCGGCCAACCCGATCGGCCAGGCATTGGCCTTCACGCCGGCGTTGCCCAGTCGGTTTGACACTTCGCCGACAGGGGTTTCGCCGAACGTTGGCAAGGTGCGCATCGAAGTGCTGGACGAGGTTTACACCTGGGCGATGTCCGTGCGCAAACGGGCAAGCGGACCGGCCAACGTCGATGTCGTGGTCTTCTTCAAACGCAGTTTCAAACCCGAACACGAATACGTTTATCCGGCCGCGCTGCGGCGGTACACGCTGGGTCCGGATGGTCAGCCTGGAGTTGCTGGCGTCAATGACAACAACAACTTCAACAGTGCCAATAATCCGCTCATTGATGAAGTTGCTGAGATTGGCTACGTCGGCAGCGATGACTTGCCGAACACCGTCGTGACGGTCGATTTCAGCAGCTTGCCGGCCGGGGCCGACACTCCGGCATTCCGTCGCGGCGGCTATGTGTGCGACACCAAGAACGGTTTGTGGTATCGCATCCAGAACATCCAGAACGCAACGACGACCACGGTCGATTTAGTCTTGGATAAATTCATTCAGCGCGACAACACCGAAGACTTGTTCAATTTCGGAACCGTCGATGCCGGCGAAGACGTCAACAACGACGGGATCGTTCAGCTTGGTGGGCTGTACTGGAACCCCAGCGTCGTGAATGTCTTCCCGTTGGAAATTAAGGAACCGTGAGAACTGAGGCGAGGGATCAGGGAATTTCAGAAGGTGGAATCATGAATCGGTCGCGAACAATTCGATCACGGGCTGGCTTCACGCTGGTCGAGATGCTGATGGCGGTGACGTTGGTGCTGATCATGATGGTGATGTTCGCCGAGGTGTTTCAAATCGCCGGCGGCGCGGTCACGAAGCAGCGGACGCTGGCGGACAACGATCAAAATGCTCGGACGTTCGCCACGATCATGCGTGCCGATCTCGACAAGCGGACGTTTCGCACGCTGCTGCCGTTTTATCCCGGTGAGCCGACCAATTCGGCCACGTCGTTCAACAACCGCCGCGGTTACTTCTACATCTCCTCGAACAATCCGGGGGACAGTTCGGATGACGTGTTGCAGTTCACGGTCATGTCCACGGTCAGCCTGCGGAACGCCGACGAGTCGCCGTATTACGGCAAGGCGGTGCAGTTGCCTCAGCCGACTCCCCCAGGCTGGAACACAACGCAACAGTTCTACAATTTCTTGCAGAATCCGAATCAACCCGAGCGTGATGACGGACAGGTGATTCCCAACGGCGCGGCAACCTCACGAGCGGCTGAAGTCAGTTACTTCATGCGCGGCAGCCGCCTGTATCGCCGAGTCATGTTGCTGCGCGACCCGATTCCAGCACCGGGAGTCCCTTCGGATTTGTCGAACGACCCGCAACCGAAGTCCGCGACTGGTGCGGACTATTTCAGCGCCGTCGGCGGCTATTCCGGAAATTTCTGGAGCGACTTCGATTTCTCGGCCTATCGACTTCCCACTGGGATCAACGTGGTGACTGGTGGGACAACACCCATCAGTGCGCGGTTTGTGGGGCTCGACTTTCTGGGAAACGCGATGGCGACTCCACCATACCCAATGACGACGGGAGATCCCAATGAGGCGATTGAGACGTACTTTTACTCGCTGGGCCAGACGTGGAATCGATTCGGTTTCAATTCGGAGTTCGCGCTGAACTCCCCCTTGAACGGGTTGCCTCGTGAATTCAGCGGCACGAACCCGGCAACAACAGGCTTTTTCTTTCTGGGACGGTTCTCACAAGAAGAGACTTCTTCCTCGGCGTTTCAATACCCCTACGGGGCTTGGAGCAACGGTGGCAATCCACTGAACACGTCGAATGCGCTGGTCGATACCACGCCAGCCGATGGCGTGGTCGACGGGTATGCCGGCGGAGCTCGTGCCGGTGTCGATTTGCTGCTCAGCAATGTGCATGAATTCCGCGTTGAGTTGTGGGATGAGCGGGTCGGAGATTTCGTTCCGGCCGGTCACACAACGGGGGTCGGCGACTTTCATTCAGCGAGACAGTTGAATCCGGATTACCATCCACTGGGTCGCCCGGCGAGTCTCACCAATATCTTTGACACTTGGCATCCCCACTTTGATCGCAACCTCGACAACAACCAGTTCAATGATCCGCCTCCGTATCGGCCGCTGAATTACTACCCAACGGGAACTCCTGGGCCGAATGCTCCGTATTGGACAGCCGGAAGCAGCTACTCGACCGAAGATGCGAATGGCAACGGAGTGTTGGATGGCAGCGAAGACGGCACCAATGGCTTTCCGAGCGATGGACTACTCAACGCGAATGTCGTCTTCCCGTTCCTCGACGAGGACGCGAATGGCAACAGTATTGCCGACGCCGGTGAGGACACGAATGGCAACGGTGCGTTCGACCGTGGCACAATGATCATCCGGCCGCTCGGCCACTCGCTAGCCTATCGCTGCATCCGGAGTGGTACATCGAATGGCAGCCTTGCGAACGAACCGCAATGGACGACGACTCCTGGAGTAATCGTTCGCGGGAATGAAGACCTCAACAGCAATGGCATATTGGACGCTGGAGAAGACGTCATCATTCCAAACGGAGCTCTCGATACAGGGCCGGATTGGATTTGTGAATACAACGCGCGGCCGTTGAAGGCGATTCGGTTAACGGTGCGGTTCGAGCACCCGACCAGCCAGCAAATGAAACAAGTCACGATCGTGCATTCGCTCCGCGATACCACGGCGGTGCCGTAACCAACAATTCAAAACACCCCACCGAGCTTGTCTCGGTGGCTCGCGGGCATTTGCACTACCTCGGAACCTGCGGGAATCATTGAGTAGTGCAGAAGCCTGAAAACCACTGAGGCAAGCTCAGAGTTCTCAGTACCGAGTGAGCACGCGGGCCGCTGACACTACGGTCGGAGATGGAATCATGAAACGTCATTCCGGTTTATTGGAAATGGTGCGTCGGCGGACATCGCGTGCTTCGCGGCGTGCGGCGTGCGGAGCGCTTGGTTTGTGGGCTTGGTCGAATGCGGGAGACCTGCGGTCGCTCAAGCGGCGGGGTCGGGGGACCCGCGCCGAGCGCGGGCGGCGCGGCAGCACGTTGGTGGTAGTCATGGCGCTGTTGGGCATGCTGTTGCTGTTGGGGGTGATCTATTTCACGTTCTCCAACCAAGAGCAGCAGAGCGCGACCTACTTCGCCGAAGCGGCCAAGCGGCTCGACGATCCTGGAGACGACATCGACGCCATCTTCGACGCGGCGACCAAGCAGTTGATTCAAGGGGGCGACGCCACACAGAAGGGGAGCGCGTTGTTTGCCGGACGGTCCTCGTTGTTGTTCACGATGCTGGGGCACGACTTGCAACCGTACTCAGGGCCTGGGGTCAATCTGATCTTTGTGTCACCAGCCATCCCCGGATTTCCCCCAGGATGGAACGTCGATCAAGATCGTGATGGTTCCCCCGATCCGATTACCGCCGGCTACAACTTGGTCGAACTCAACGATTCGCCCGCAGCGCGGCCAGACTTGTTCGAGCGAAACCAGAGCGCGATGCCCTCGCCGGATGTCGATTACACGGCGACCGATCACAACAATCCGTTCTTGGCCTATGAAGGTTGGACGTGGGATTTCAGCACCACGCCGCCGACACGATTGCGGGTCATCAAGCCTTCGTTCCACCGCCCGGAGTTATTCCGCAAGCCAACTGATTTCAAACCCGAACCCAACTGGGCCACGCTTCCCGGAAACGGCGGGCGCTCGTTCCGGCCGCACCCCGATCACCTTTACGTCTGGCGGCAGGGCAACCCCGGATTTGTCGTTCGGCGGTTCGTCAGTGCCGCGTCTCCGGAAGCTGGCCTCTCGTCGTTTCCATTTCAAGTGGATCTCGACGCTGACGGGGTCTTCAACGAACAAGGGGCGTGGGACCGAGTGGCGGGAACCGCCGCGACCTACAACCAGCCGTTTGAGTACGACGTCGATACCGACGGCGACAATGAGCGCGACGCGATTTGGATGGACTTGGATTTGCCGGTCCTGGTGCGACCCACCGACAACGCGACCTACATTCCGATGATCGCTTTCAAGGTCATCGACTTGGACTCCAAACTGAATCTCAACGCGATCGGCAACTTGTCCGGCGAAACGCGTGTGGTGGCGACCACCAACTTTGGCAACATCGTGAACCCGACAGACCGGGATATCAGCATTTCGAGCATGGGGCTGTCGTCGTGGGAGATCAATCCGATGTGGGCGCTGGACACGCTGCCATCCGAAGTGCCGGCGCCGACGCTCATCGACCACACCGCCTATTTTCACACGCCAATCACGCAGCGGCAACTCGCCAACATGGAATGGTGGTGGTTGAACAAGGGACGTGTGAAGTATCCGACGTCCGGATCGCCGCAGATTTTCGCGGGCCGCTACGGAGAAGCGAATCGGATGTGGAACGTGCTGGCTGTCAGCACGAATGCGATCAGCGTCCAGCAATCCAATAGCAACTTATTCCCGTTCCCCGGCGTGTGGGATGCGAACGACAATCGTGACGGCAACGACGGCGGGCAAATCACAATCGCCGGAGTGCTCGGCGGTCAGACGTTGCCTTGGCAGCACCCGGTGGCGCTCAACGGTCGTGGCTCCTGGTGGAATCCGGTGAACCCAAAACAAATGGATCTGCGCTCGTTCCAACAATTGGAAGACGCCAACAGCAACGGCGTGCTCGATCCGGGCGAAGATCTCAACGCTAACAACATCTTGGATTCCGGCCCGGTGATGTTTTTACGGTACACCGACCTCGGTGTGGGCGCTGACGGTTCAGGCTACGGCAACGTCGCGTGGTTCAATTTCCTCAACGGAACTTTGATGCAGAACACAGTGGTCGGAGCGAACTTTGGGGTACCACTGACGATTCCGTTACCGCCAAATCCAACGACGAACGACTTTGTGTTGGTGGATGATCCCACGGAACTCACTCTGGAATCGAAATATGTGATCCGTCCCTACGACGAACCGCTGGAAGCGGTCGATACGTTGTTGCTGCACATGTCCAAGTCCGACCGGGACCGCACTGGCATCGCCTCGCGCGTCGCCGACCTGATGCCCGGCAACATCGTCCCCGGAACCAGCGGCACGCAGAATCAACTGGATGTCGCCAAGCGATTCACGACCATCGGTTCGGATCTGAAGACGTTCGCTTTGCCGCGTCTGCCAGGCGTCCGTGATTGGGAGTTCAACGTGGACGACGACGGCAACGGTTTTCCGGAGTTTCCGCCGCAATTCGGCAGCGGTACCGCACAAGCCTTTCAACCTCTCGACCCATTCCGTCCGCAATTGCGGCGGCTGCTGAAAAATGAACTTGGCAATACATCGCATATTGAGCACACGTTTCGCTTGGGCATCAATGAGCTACTCGACGTCGAACGGATTCCGAATCAGCCCGCCAATCCGCTGAGCGATCCGTTGCAGTACCGGCCACTGACCCCACATTCGACCGACATTACGCTGACGACTATCCCACCACTCAGCCCGTTGCCGGCCTATCCTCCGACGACCGAGGGGGAGAAGGAATTCTGGGCGAGACGCGACCGACAACAAATGGCTCGCGACATCTATGTGATGCTCTACACGTTCTGTGGCGGCAACGATACGGTTGACATGACCTCCACGTCGGGGATGACGGCCTATCCGGCAAACACTCGACGGATGATGGCGCAGTTCGCGGTCAACATGGTCGATGCCCTGGACCGAGACAACGTCATCACTGCCTTCGAGTACGACAACAACCTCGCCAACGGCTGGAACTTGGACGACGACGACACAGCCAACACGACTCCTTCGGCGGGGGACACCGTTCCCGGTGATCGTGGCGTCGTCTTCGGTGTCGAGGCTCAGGAACTGACCTTCAGCGAGGTGATGTGGATTCGGCAGGCGCAAGGCACAAACGGTGACAGAACACCATTCGACGATAATGTCGTTGACGGCACGAACTTCTTTCAAGTTGAACTACGGTCCGTCAGTCCAAAGTCTGTTGCCCTTGCGACTACTGTTTCCAACACAGCAACCACAGGCATCTGGCGGATTCATCGCGACGACAACTTTGATGCGACGATCGACGCGACGACCGAGAACGCATTGATCTTTTCCAGTGGAGCCGGAAGCGTGGCTCCGGGCGCGTTATTCACGATTGCTTCGGCCGATCTCACATCGGTTGGTTCGGCATCGTTGTACATCGACTACACGGGGACTGCATCCACAAGTACTGCGAAACATGCCGAACTAATCGCACCCAACTTAACCACGGGGACGGTCTACATCGGAACAACCCTGCCTCCTGAAGCGAATTTGGACTTACTTCACGCAGCGCATGCAACTCGATTCACGCTGCAAAATGGCGGTGCAGCAACGGGAAATTTTCTCAGCCGCTCGAATCCCCCGCCTGGAACTGTGACATCTACAAACTTGCATTTGGAACGTCGGCTAAACCCAAACCTCCCGCAACTTTCGCTGGCAACCAACCCATTCACCACCGTCGACTCATTTCGCGGGATTGATCGCCGCGAATTAAGTGTTCCCTCAACCGCCACGCAATTGAATGCTTCCACCCAGCTAATGAATGCCGTCGTCGCGACCAGAGAGCGACGTCAACCATTCGACCGTGGAGACGTTGTCGACAGCACCGGGAGTGGCTCGTCGGTGCATGTCAACAGCATCGGCCAAACCAACCCAACCGGTCCCGCGACGACTAACTTGCACCAAATCCATCACGATCGCGACTTCGCTTCGGTCGTCGAGTTATTCAACATCCCGCTGCGTGACCCCGCTGCGGTGACGCGCAATCAACGGAACTCGCGCCGTCCACCTGAAAGTCCGGTGGGTGTACCAGCAGGTCCTTTCCCAGCGTTGGATCAGCGAGGGCAACTGGAAGTTGGCGGCCCATTCACGTTCGGAGCAGCAGTCTTGATCCAAAGCGAGGACAGCGACGAAAACGGAACGCTGGCCCTCGGCGAGGACAGCAACGGCAATGGAGCTCTTGATCCCGGCGAGGATGGCACGAACGGCAATCCGATGGATGGCGTCCTGCAATTCGGCGAGGACGTCAACGGAAACACTGTGCTGGACGTCCCCGGCACGGCAAATCACGCCGCCCCGAATCATTTTCATCGGCTGCTGTCGCTCGTCGAAGTTCCTACTCGCTCGCACCGTCAGTTGGGTGATCCGCTGAAGCTCACGCGAGTTCCTGGCAAACTGAATCTCAACGGCATCAACGATCCGCGAATTCTCGCAGCGCTGCTCGATGAGCGGGCGCTAATGAACGCTCCCGAACGGGATCTCAACGGCAACGGAATTTTCGATGCGGCTGAAGACCTCAACGGCAACGGCATCTTCGACTACGGCCTGACCGATGCCGGCCAGCCGACCGACGAACTCTACGGTGCCGGGCCGTTAGGTATTGGCCGAGATTGGTGGTTCAACTTCCTGGTCTCGCGCGACGGAATCGATCCGACCAGCAATTTACCGTTGCCAATGAGTGCGGGGATACCGTCGCCACGACCACCTCGGCCGTTCCGCGACATGGGACTGCTGCGATCCAGCCAGAGCACGACGCCGCTCTCCTCACCTGTGGAGGACACTGTCTTGCGGCGTCTGCCGAATAGCATTTCCGGACGTCGATTGTTTGAACTGGGAAGCGAAAATCCGTCACCTCCAGGAGCTGACGAGTTCCTTGATGGCACGGTCGCTCCCACGTTGCGTCATCGGCTGCTGTCGAAAGTCGCCAACAACACCTCCACGCGCAGCAATTGCTTCCTGGTGTTTGTGACCATTGGCATGTTCGAGTGCAAAGAACTGCCGAACGGGGCCACCCGCGTCGGTGCCCCGATGGATGTCGATAACGACGGCCAACCGGACACGCACCGGGCCGTGTTTATCATCGACCGCTCGATTGCCGAAGAAGCCTACGACAAGGGGAGCAAGTCGTTCGATTGGAAGAAATTGGTTCTGGCCAAGCAGCGCGTGAATTGAACATCGTCTCAGCCAACGACTTTTCAACGCAAAGAAACGCAAAGCCCGAGGTCTGCGAAACAACTCGCCGGACTCTTTCCTTTGCGTCTTTGCGTTGAATGTCGCGGATCCTCGAACAGCAATCCTCACGGGCAATCGTGATGTCTGGACCTCAGTCGGAATCAGAACGTGGTCGACGGGCCAGAGTGAGCGAGTGGATCGCGGTCGCGTGGATTATCGGGTACGCGATTTTCTTCTTTCACTTCACGTTGCCGAACAATTCGGCATTCAGCCGCGTCGACGTCTGGCTGGAGTTGCCGAACTTGCTGTGGTCAAACGTGGTCACGCCGCCGAAGTCTCCGGCAACGAGTTGGTCGAATCTTTCGCAACGGCTCGATCTGTTCGTGGTGGCAGCGGCGATTTGGCTCGGAAGTTGGGCGGTCGGTGGATTGCTGCTGCGAGCGATGTCGATCCCGTTGGCAACTGGCTCGGCCGAGCGGCTCGTGTGTGCGTGCGGCGTAGGACTGTCGGCCGTGTCGCTGCTGACGCTGGGCTGCGGGTTGGCGGGATGGCTGTCGCCGTGGTTGCTCGGCGGCGCGCTGGCGGTGGCCGTGATGATCGAAGCGTCGTTGTCTCTGGGAGGGCGAGGCTCCTGCCAAGCCGACGACGGACAGGACATCGGTTCGGCAGGAGTCTCGTCTGCCCTGAATCGTCGTTCGACCTGGGAGTCACTGAAGGGATTCGTGTCGCGCGGGGAGCAGCTTCCGTATTCGCTCGTGGCGAAGAGTCTCGCCGTCGTGACCATCAGCTTGTTTCTGCTGGCGATGCTGCTGGGTTCCGCGCTGCCGCCGACCGACTTCGATGTGAAGGCGTATCACCTCACCGGGCCGAAGGAGTATTTTCTCAACGGCCAGATCACGTTTCTGCCGCACAACGTCTACACGAACTTTCCGTTCTTAACCGAGATGCTGTGTTTGCTGAGCATGGTGCTGCGGCAGGACTGGTATTGGGGCGCTCTGGCGGGGCAAGTGGTGCTGATGGGGTTTGCTCCGCTGACGGGACTGGCGTTGTTCTGCGCGGGACGGCGTTGGTTCGGAGAGACTGTCGGTTGGTTGGCGGCGGTGATTTATCTCTCGACGCCGTGGACGTACCGGCTGGCGATCATCGCGTATGTCGAGGGGGCATTGTCGTGCTATTTGTTCTTGGCGCTGTTCGCAGTGCTGCTGGCGACTGAAGCCTCTCGACACGAGGAACACCGCTCGGCATCGAATCGTTTTCTCTTGCTAGCGGGCTTCTTCTCGGGGAGCGCCATGGCGTGTAAGTATCCGGGGCTGGTCTCGGTGGTGATCCCTCTGGGGTTGGCGTGCGTCATTGTGGTTCGCAGAGGGAATTGCGGCTCTCGGATTTCTGCTCTCGGATTTCTTCCGGGGCGGCTGTGGGGAGCGGTGATGTTCTTGACCGGGACGGTGCTGGCGATTGGACCTTGGTTGCTCAAGAACTTGGTGGCGACGGGGAATCCGGTTTATCCGCTGGCCTTCGGGTTGTTCGGCGGCCGAGACTGGGATGCCGCCTCGCACGCAAAGTGGCGAGCGGGACACAGTCCCAACACGTTCGCGCTCAGCGATCTTGCCGAGAAGTTCATCGATGTGACCGCGAAGGCGGATTGGCTGAGTCCGCTGCTGTTTGGACTCGCGCCGCTGGCGTTGCTTTGGAAGTCGGAGATCGGGAGTCGGAAGTCGGAACATTCCGCATTCATCCGCTGGCTGTGGCTGTTCGTCGCGTACCTGTTCGCTCAGTGGTGGTTGCTGACGCATCGGATCGACCGCTTCTGGGTGCCGCTGATTCCCGTCGTGGCCTTGTTGGCGGCGTCGGGATGTCTGTGGTCGCCGAGCAAACTATGGCGGCGCACGTGTGGCGGGTTTGTGGCCTTGTCAGTGCTGTTCAATTTGGGATTCGTGACGACTCCGTTGTGTGGGTTCAACGCCTACCTGTCGGACCTCGATCAAGCCCGCGCAGGAGCGGAGAACACGGCGGAAGGGATTCACTACCTCAATCAGTTGGCGGACGCCGGTAAGTTACCCCGAGACGCGACCGTGTTGTGTGTCGGCGATGCGCAGGTCTTCGATGCTCGACCGCGAGTTCTCTACAACACGGTGTTCAATCAACCGATCTTCCGCGACTGGTTGGCGGTGCGTCCGGCGAAAGACCCTCCGTGGCAAGACTGGTCGCTGCGACCGATCGAAGAAGTACGTCGAAAGTTCGAGTCGGAAGGAGTCACTCACGTCCTAGTCAACTGGCAGGAAATCCTGCGCTATCGCATGACGTATGGCCATTCGGACTTCGTCACTCCGCAGCGATTTGCGTGGCTGCGCGAGCAAGGATTGCTCGGCAATCCAGACGACTACGCACTGGGATTCCGAAATTTCGACTCACTGCGAACGCACGACCTTCGTCAGCAAGACGAGCAGCGTGAGGTCGAAGAGTGGGCACCGGAATTGAAGAGGGCGATCGCCGGTAAGACGGTCTTCGTGACGTGGCAGTTGTTCCCGGTTCAGGCGGCGTCTCGCCCAAATTCGGAATGAAACAAAACCGATTGAGTGCCTGCAGGAATCGAGGATTTCGTCAAGCCGGGTTTTCGCAACTCGGCATTGCGGCATTCCAAAGCCGTAGATATGTTGCTGCCTCAGATGGATGCTGTCGGGGCATCCTGTCTGGGTCTTGCGGGTGGTTCCCGGCTTGTGGGCAGAGTGAAACAATCAGCTCGTCGCGTGATGAGAAGTTTCCCAGCCGTTCGCAAGCGTCAACGAGTGCTCCTGCGAAGCCTGGGTCATAGAGTCGCACTGTCTGCAAAGCGGTGCTAGGTCGAGGAACTGTGTGAATGGCTAAGAAACTTTTCGTGGGCGGTTTGGCTTGGGCGACGACGGACGATGGGCTCCGTCAGGCGTTCGAGCGTTTTGGACAAGTGGCTGAAGCCAAGGTCATCATGGATCGTGAAACGGGCCGGTCACGTGGCTTCGGTTTCGTGAGCTTCAATGATGACGGTCAAGGCAGCGCCGCGATGGGCGAGATGGACGGCGGGCAACTCGACGGCCGGACCATCAAGGTCAACGAGGCGCAGGAGCGCGCTCCGCGTCCGGGTGGAGGCGGTGGTGGTTTCGGCGGCGGCGGTGGTGGCCGCGGTGGCCGTGGCGGATACGGCGATCGTTAACCCCGACAGTGTCCGCGACACTCCACGAAGACGCGGCACGACAATTTGAAACATCAAAGAAAAAGCCGGGAGTAATCCCGGCTTTTTCTATTTTCCAGTGGCCAACACGTCGCGCATTGGCCGGATGCGAGACGCGGCCACCACGAACTTCAACGTCGAGTCGGACACAGCTTGCGGCCGAGGTCTTCGCACAGAGCCTCCAGGCAACGCGGAACGGAGACGTTCGACTCGATGTGTTGTTCGGTTTCAGCGACGCGCTCGAACAGACTCATCACGAACTCAAAGTCCTCCGAGGAGCGAGCCTCGAAGCGCCTCGCGAACGAAACGGCCGCTGGGAGGATCGCCGCTTGTGGCTGATCCGAAAGATGCAGCGCGGCGGCCCGAAAGAACTCGAGGCCGAAGCGAACCAGCCACAGCGCGTTTCGCCGTTGGGTTGCCGTGTCGCCACCGATGGCTTCGATCCCAGACGTGAGCTTCTCCGCCAGCGCAAACGATTGAAAGTCTCCGCTGGCGAGTTGCTGGTACAGCGCATCGCGCAACTCGCGCAGCGCGGAGTCGAGCAATTGCGTCGCGACCGTCAAGCTGCCGCCGCTGAGTTCGGCCAATGCAACCGCCTCGGCTGGCTCAGCAACCAATTCTTGCTGCACGAGCAACTCGGCGATGTCTCGCGAGGACAGCGGATCAAATCGCACGGTCTGACAGCGTGACCGAATCGTCGGCAACAGCGCATCGAGGTTGTCGGCGATGAGCACAATCAACGCCTTCGGCGGCGGCTCTTCCAGCGTCTTGAGGAACGCATTCGCCGCCTCGACATTCATCGCCGACACGTCGTCGATGATCGCGATCTTGCGATCCCCGGCCATCGGTAACCGCGACAAGTCGTAGCACAACCCCTCGCGACCACGGTTCTCCGACGGGCCGAGAAACAGGTCGATCGTGAATTCTGATTTGCCGGCTTTGCGACTGACTTCGTGCAAATCCGGGTGTGATCCAGCCATGACCTGCTTGCAGGCCGAGCACTCGCCGCAGGCCAGCAATTCTTCGTTCGAGTGCCGCTGACAGAACAAGCACTGGGCCAACGTCCGAGCAAACAGCCGTTTGCCGACTCCATCAGGACCGGCAAAAACGTACGCGTGCGAGAGTCGGCCGCGGCGTAAAGTTCGCCGGAACCACTCGACACGTTCGCCGTGTCCGCGAATCGAATCCCAGATCATGCCGATGACTCTCCCGACGAGATTTCCATCTCGATCCACCCCAGCGTGTCACCCGTCGCGATGAGGTCGTTCTCAAAGCGGCCGATCCGTCGCAACCGGCCGCTGCTGGGTGCCTCGACGTCGAACGTGACCCCTCGCAACAGCACCTCGACAACGGCATCGCCCTCGCCCACCTCTTCACCAATCTGCGTGAGCCAAGTGCTGACACGAACCGATTGCTCTCCGGCACCGAGATCCGGCAGCGTGATCGGTTGCCAGCCGGTTGTGTCGAGCATCATCCTGTGATCTCCGCTGCCATCTCGCCGGCATGATAGCTCGACCGCACGAACGGGCCGCTGGCCACCATGCCGAAACCGAGCCGCTTTGCCAGCACGCCGATCTCGTCGAACTCTTCCGGTGGCACGTAGCGATCGACCGGCAAGTGGTCGGGAGTCGGTTGCAGGTATTGCCCCAGCGTCAGCATGTCGCAACCGACGGCTCGCAGATCGGCAAAGACATCCAGCAGCTCGTCGAGTGTCTCACCGAGCCCCAGCATCAGTCCGCTCTTGGTCGGCATGTCGGGAGCTTCGTCTTTGATCTGCTTGAGCAGATCGAGAGTTCGTTGATACTCGGCGTTACGTCGGACACGGTGATACAGGCGAGGAACCGTTTCCGTGTTGTGATTGAAGACGTCGGGCCGAGATTCGATCACGCGTGAAATTGCCGCGCGGTTGCCCAGAAAGTCGGGAGTCAGAACTTCGACCTGCGCTCCGGTTCGTTCGCGCACGGCCAGCACGCAGCGAGCGAAGTGCTCGGCACCACCGTCGGGCAAGTCGTCGCGAGTGACCGACGTGATGACGACGTACCGCAAGCCCAAACGCTCGGCCGCTTCAGCGACGCGTTCCGGTTCGTCCGCTTGCAGCGTCTCGGTCTTTCCTTTCGGGACCGAGCAGAATCCGCACGGCCGCGTGCAAACATTGCCGAGGACCATGAACGTCGCCGTCTGCTTCGACCAGCACTCGGTCCGATTCGGGCACTTCGCACTTTCGCAAACCGTCTCCAGGCGGAGGTCGGCGATGACGTTGCTCGTGTAAACCATGCCGGGCTGCGGCATCGGCCGCTTGAGCCAACTCGGCAAACGGCGTTTGGCCGTGACGGGCGGAGCAACGGGCAGTGGTTCGACAGAGAGAATGTTGAGATCGATCATGGTTGGATTGGAAGTTTAGCCACTGCGCGGTGTCAACGCTCGCGGGCAAGGTCGCGAGAATCGGGCGGAAACTAGCGAGTGAATCGACGGTTCGACATGATCTCTCGCCAAGGAGAACTCCATGAACCGACTCGCCGTGACTGTTTTGCTGTTGTTGGCTTCCACGAATCTCACCGCCGCGGAACCGCCCAACGTCGTGCTGATTGTCGCCGATGATCTCGGCGCGATGGACCTGGGCTGCTACGGCAGCAAGTTTCATCGCACGCCGCACCTCGACAAGCTCGCGGCCGACGGGATGCGGTTCACGCAGTCATATTCGGCGTGCCCGGTTTGCTCGCCGTCGCGAGCGGCGATCATGACCGGGCAATACCCGCCTCGGTTTCAACTGACCGACTGGTTGCCGGGGCGTGGCGATCGTCCAGATCAACGGCTCAAGCGGCCGACTCTTCGGGATCATCTGCCGTTGGAAGCCACGACGATCGCCGACCTTCTCAAACCGGCTGGCTACGTTTGCGCCAGCATCGGCAAGTGGCATCTCGGCGGCGAGGGATTTGAGCCGACCAAACAAGGCTTCGATTTCAACATCGCCGGCGACGCAGCCGGATCGCCGCAGAGCTACTTCGCTCCGTTCAGCAAGCCGAACGGCAAAGCGATGCCCGGCCTGAGCGACGCTCCCGAAGGCGAATATCTCCCGGATCGACTGACGACTGAGGCAGAGAAATTCATCACGCAGCATCGCGAGCGGCCGTTCTTTCTGTACTTGCCACACTTCACGCCGCACACGCCGCTCAAGGCCAAAGCGGACGTCGTCAAAAAGTATCCGGCGGCCGGCACGTTCCGAGGCCAGCAGAACAATCCGATTTACGCGGCGATGCTCGAAAGCCTGGATGACTCGGTCGGCCGCATCGTCGCGAAGTTGGACGAACTCAAACTCGCCGATCGCACGATCGTCCTCTTCACCTCCGACAACGGCGGGCTGGCGACCACCGAAGGGCCGAACACTCCTGCGACGTCGAACGCGCCGCTGCGCGAAGGGAAAGGCTGGCTGTACGAGGGGGGCATTCGGACTCCGCTGCTCGTGAAGTGGCCCGGTTCGATCAAAGCGAACAGCAGCAGCGACGTGCCGGTCTGCGGCATCGATCTGTTGCCGACGCTGCGTGACGCCTGCGGGATCGAGGCGGCGAAGTCGCAGCCGGTCGATGGCATCAGCCTGCTGCCGCTGCTCAAGCAGTCGGGGGCGATCGCGCGCGACTCGCTCTTCTGGCATTACCCGCACTACGCCAATCAAGGGGGCAAGCCGGGCGCGGTCGTCCGCTCCGGCGAGTGGAAGTTGATCGAGTTCTACGAAGAGGGTCGCCGCGAATTGTTTCACGTCGCGAAGGACGTCGGTGAGTCACAGAACCGCGCCGAACAAGAACCTGCTCGCGTGCGTGAGATGTCCGAGAAGCTCGCCGCGTGGCGAAAAGAAGTCGAGGCGTTGATGCCGGAACCGAATCCTGGCTACGTCCCGAACCCACAGTCGGACAGCGGCGAGATCGTGATCCCCGCTCGTACCGCCGACGTGCGAGGAGTGATGCTGCGGTATGAACCGATGCCGCACAAGAACACCATCGGCTTTTGGGTCCGCGCCGAAGACTGGGCACGCTTCGAGTTCACGGTTGCGAAGCCGGGCAAATTTGAGTTGGAAGGACTCATCGGCTGCGGCAACGGCAGCGGTGGCAGCGAGGTCCGATTCGAGGTGGCCCCGTCGGGACAAGACTCTGAACCGCAAGCACTGTCGTACGTCGTGAAAGAGACCGGAGGCTTTCAGAACTTCGTGCCGACGATGCTCGGCGAAGTGACACTCGATAAACCGGGCCGCTACGAACTGCGCGTCAAAGCGATCAAGAAACCCGGTGTGGCCGTCATGGATCTGCGGCAAGCAAGATTGATTCCGAAGAACTGACGTGACCAACGCAGCTTGCGTCAGCGCGGACGCTGGCAGCGTTCGCCACGTCAGGCCAGCACGCCTTCGACCAGTTCGCCATGCACATTGGTCAGGCGGCGTTGGATGCCGTTGTGGTAGTACGTCAGGCGTTGATGGTCGATGCCGAGCAGGTGCAGCACGGTCGCGTGGAAGTCGTGCCACGAGACGCGATTCTCGACCGCCTTCCAGCCGACGTCGTCGGTGGCTCCGTAGGCGAGGCCCGGCTTGAGGCCGGCTCCGCACATCCAGACGGTGAAGCCGTATTGATTGTGATCGCGGCCGGCACCGATCACTCCAGCGGCCGACTGCGCGAACGGGGTACGGCCAAACTCGGACGTGAACAGCAACAGCGTGTCCTCCAGCATCCCGCGCTGCTTGAGATCCCGAATCAGCGCGGCGACTGGTTGATCGATGCGGATCGCCTCGCGCGCGTGATTCTCGCGCATGTCTTCGTGACCGTCCCAATTGATGCGCGGCGAACCGAACGCTCCGCCGGAGAACATCTGAATGAACCGCACGCCGCGTTCCAGCAAGCGTCGCGAGAGCAAACAGCTTCGACCGAAATCGACCGTCGCTTTGTCGTTCAAGCCGTAGGCGTCTTGAGTCGCTGCGGTCTCGGCGGCGAGGTCTGCAACCTCCGGCACTGCAAGCTGCATCTTCGCGGCCAATTCGTAGCTGCGAATCCGCGCGACCAGAGCATCGTGGCCGGGGACTTTCGCCAGTTCCGCTTCCGCGACATCCGCCAGTCCAGCCGGAGCCGTCTGTCGTAGATGCTTTTCGTTGAGCTTTCGCAGCAGTGCCCGCGATGCCATTTCGGTGCGCTCGTCGATCGGTCGAGCGGGCTGCAAGTCATCGATCGGAATGCCTCGGCTGCGGATCACGACCCCTTGATGCCGAGCCGGCAGGAAACCGTTCGTCCAATTGATCGAGCCGCCGGCCGGCAGCCCGCGCGTGTCCGGGATGACGACGTAGGTCGGCAAGTTGTCCGTGTCGTTGCCGAGTCCGTACGACAGCCACGCTCCGATCGTCGGAAAGCCGTTCAACCGGAATCCGCTGTTCTCTTGAAACGTCGCGGGAGTGTGATTGCTGGTCTCGGCCCACATCGAGCGAATCAGCGTCAACTCATCGGCGACCGTCGCGATGTGCGGCATCAACTCCGAGACCCACAAGCCGCTCTCGCCGCGCTGTCGAAACGCCCAATCGTTTTTTCGCAGTAGACCGACCTGTCCGAAAAACACATCCGGCCGCTCGTCGCCGCCGAGCGGTTGGCCGTGCCGTTTGGTCAACTCCGGCTTGTAGTCGAACGAATCGATCTGACTGAAACCGCCGCATGCGACGATGTGAATCACCCGCTTCGCCTTCGGAGCGAAATGCGGCGGCGGATCAGACGACTCGCCCGACACAACTTCGGCATGCGCGTCGCCAGTTCGCAACAGCAGGCTCGCCAACGCCGCGCCGCCGAGACCGGTTTGCGTCCAAGAAAAAAAGCCGCGTCGGCTGAGAAGATGGGAGTTGTCTGGAACGATGCTCATGAATCAACCTCTGTGGACAATCACACCGTAAACGTGACCGCTTCGGACTTCCATCGCAATGCTGGCGCGTTCGCGTCGAGCAATCGTGCCGGAATGTTGTCGTCCGTCAGTTGGCGATAGCCCAGATAGCTGCTCGTCAGCCGTGGATTGATCTCGATGAGAATCGGTTCGCCGTTGGGTAACACGATGTCGCAGCCGACGTAACCGGTCAGGCCCGGCACCGCGCGACAAGCTCGTTCGGCGAGCTGCTGCACGGCGAGTGCTGACTCCGGTGAGATGTCCGCCGGCATTCGACCGCCCTGATATTTGAACTGACTTTCCCCGCCGAAGTGCTGTTCCGCGACGGGAAAGATTTCGAGAACTGCGCCGTCCTCGGCGATCAACAACGTCACGGACAACGCATTGCCCGCGATGAACGGCTGCTGGATGAACGTCTCCGGCTCATGCAAGCGGCCGAGTTCGTGGCGTGCGTTCCACAAGTCGAAGCCGTCGCGCACCAGAAACATGTCTTGCGAGCCGGCTCCGTCGCGGCGTTTGATGATCGTCGGTCCGGGCCAGTGAACTTCCGATTGCCGGTCGGCAGGATTGAATGGCCGAGTTTCGGGAGTCGGGATGGATCGCTCGTGCAGCCACGTCGCCAGCGGCAACTTGTCCGAAGCCAGCATGATGGCTCGATCGGATGCCCCAAGGAATCGGCGAGGCGAGGATCGTGGCGACTCCGTCTCGTTGACGAGTCGAAACAGCAACGCCCGCTTCAGGAGTTCGGCGTTCGACTCCGGGGCGATCACCCACACCGCATCACTGTCGCGGATCAATTCGCGGAACTGCGACAACTCGTCCACCGCTGAGTCCACGAGCCGCACATCGCAATACCGCAGTGGGCACGGACCAAGCCGCGAATCCCAAGTGGTGACGACATCGCAACCGGGGATCGTGGCGACGTCTTCGATCAGCGCGGCCAGCATCGCTTGGCCTTCGCGAGCCAACGACGTCTCCAGGCTGGCTCCCGGCCAACCGCCGCCGCAAACAAACTCGGAAACGAAAACTCGCACGGGAGCTCCTCAGGCCAGCCAGCGGGCGATCCGCCTGCTCTACGATTCTTGCACTCGATGCTCGTGGCTGCGCAGATGCTGCGAACAATACTCGAACGTGCCCGCGTCACACTTCGAGCAAATACGGAAGTCTTCGTGAGGCTCGTCATGCTCGGTCAAGCCGCAGATCACGCACGTGTGGAAGGGCTTGTTCCCTTCCGCGACCTTGCGGAAAGCGGTCTCCATCGTCCGCCTGCCGGATCGCGCTCGCTGAAAAACGTCTCGACCAAAGAACAGCAGGAAATTGAAAATCGAGGCGAGCACAAAGGCCCGTCCTGACCAATCGCCAGAAACCAGTACGAAGGCGTATCCAATCCACGTCAGCAGCGCCAGCCATTTGATGCGGATCGGAAGGATTAAGTAGATGCTCAGCGTGAAGTCTGGAAACAAGTACGCGAATGCGAGGAAGACCGACGAGCCGATGAATATGTTCGTGGCGGGTCCGCCGTTCGGCAGCAGGAACGCCGCAGCAATCGTCGCCAGCACCGAGATCAACACATAAAAGTTGTACCGCACCGTGCCCCAATGGCCCTCGAGTGCCGTTCCCATCAGCCAGAACAGATAGATGCAAAAGATCGTCAGAATGCCGTCTCCTGGCGGCAGAAAGACAAACGTGGCCAGACGCCAAACCTCGCCCTCCATGACCTTGGCGGGGATCAACAGGAAGCCTTCGAGAATCGTGTCTTGTCCGGCACGACGCGGAAGCACTCGAACCAACAGCCACAGCGCCCCCTGGAACCCGGCTAGAAATCCCGTGAGGTTCGGGATCGCGAAACGACGAAAGCGACGTTCAAGGTGATCCAGTAAATTCATGTTGGTTTGTCTTTCACTCCCGCGAGTCGATGCACTGTTCGCCATTCGTCGGCCGTGACCGGCTGAATCGACAGCCGCGCTCCCTGCCGAATCACCATCATCTCGCGCAGATCAGCACACACTTTGAGTTCATCCCGTGTGACCGGCTTCGGAAAAACTTGCAGCAGCCGCACATCAACCATGAACCACGTCGGCTCGTCGGGATTGCTCTTCGGGTCGTAGTGATGGTCTTTCGGATCAAATGCCGTGTGGTCGGGATAGCCGGTCTTCACGATCTCGGCCGTGCCGACAATCGCCATCGGGTCGGCGTTGCTGTGATAAAAGAGGACTCGGTCGCCAAGCCGAATCGTGTCGCGCAGAAGATTGCGAGCCTGATAATTGCGGACGCCGTCCCAGAACGTCATCTTGGTCGGTTCGCGTGCCAGATCGGCAATCGAATACGCTTCTGGCTCCGACTTGAACAGCCAGTATTGTCGAGCGGATGGAGTGAATTTCTTCTTGGCGGTCATGCAGTGTCTCCTTGGTTCGGGATTCTGGCAGCCGAGATCGGATTGCTCTAGCGACTTGGCGACCGGCGGAACTCCCAACTTCTGGCGTCGCTGATATGCTTTGCCGCCATTGCATCAGTTCCGACAGTTTCAGGAGAATCCGTTCATGCTCAAAGTTTTGCTGGTCATCGGGGACGCGACCGAAGTCCTCGACACGATGTATCCGTTCTTTCGGCTGCCCGAAGATGGCTTCGAGGTCGTCGTCGCGGGACCGGAGAAGAAGCTGTATCACATGGTGCTGCACGAAATCCCGCCCGGCTCGACATGGGACATCACGCAAGAGACCGCCGGCTATCATTTGCAGGCCGACATCGCCTTCCGCGACGTGAAGCCTGACGAGTACGCCGGCTTGTTTCTGTCCGGCGGCCGAGCACCGGAATATCTGCGGTACGACCAAGACCTGCTGCGGATCACGCGAGACTTCTTCGAGAAGAACAAGCCAGTCGCGTCGGTCTGTCACGGCATCGAAATCGTCGCTGCGGCTGATTGCCTGAAAGGCCGCACGGCGACAACCGTCGCGAAATGTGCGCTCGACATCACGCAAGTCGGCGGCAAGTATGTCAACCAGCAAGTGGTGGTCGATGGCAACTTCGTCACTGCTCGCGTTTGGATGGACAACACGCCGTTCGTGAAAGAATTCATCAAGCTGCTGAAAGCCGCCCAGTGACAGGAGGTCGCGATCTTGAGCTTCCGAATTATGTGCGTGATGTGTGTGGTCGTGTTGTCAGCGAGCTCGCTGCTCGCTGGTGACTGGCCGCAGATTCTTGGTCCGAACCGTGATGGCCTCGCCGCTGCCGATGAAAAACTCGCCGACTCCTGGCCGAAGGACGGCCCGCCAGTCATTTGGCAGCGCGACGTTGGCGGAGGCTTTGCTGGAGTGGCCGTCGCTGGCAACACGGCCATCGTATTTCATCGAGTCGGCGACGAAGAAGTCGCGGAGGCGATGGACGCGAAGACCGGCACGACCAAGTGGAAGGCCGGCAGCCCGACGACTTTTTCGAGCGGCTCCTCCGACGATCAAGGCCCGCGCTGCACGCCGATCATCGCTGGCGATCGAGTGTTTGTCTTCGGTGCTCAAGGAACGCTGCGCTGCCTCGATCTAAAAACCGGCAAGAAGATTTGGCAGCGTGACACGCACGCCGAGTTCAAGGCTCCCGAAGGCTATTTCGGTGCCGGCAGTTCTCCGCTGGTGGCGGGCGACAAGTTGCTGGTCAACGTCGGAGGCAGCCGAGGCGGAGCGGGGATCGTGGCGTTCGACCTCGCCACCGGAAAAACCGTGTGGCAGGCGACCGATGAAGCCGCGAGCTACTCCTCACCGGTCCTCGCGACCGTCGATGGCACGAAGCACGCCCTCTTTGTGACGCGAATGAAGACCGTCTCGCTCGATCCCGACACCGGCAAGGTGCGATTCGAGTTTCCCTTCGGGAAACGTGGTCCGACCGTCAACGGAGCGACTCCGATCGTGCTCGATGGGCATCTGCTAGTTTCCGCCCACTACGGAGTCGGCGCGACCTTCGCCAAGATCGGCGCAACCGCCGCCGACGAGAAATGGAACAGCGACGACCTGATCTCCAGCCAGTACATGACGCCGCTGGTCCAAGACGGATTGGTCTACGGCATCCACGGCCAGGAGCGCGTCGAAGACTCAGAGCTGCGCTGTCTCGATCCGCGCACGAAACGTATTCTGTGGTCAAAGCCGAGCTTCGGTTTCGGAACGATGATCGCAGCAGACGGCAAAATGCTCATGCTGACGACCGACGGCGAACTCATCCTCTGGCGGACGGATTCGCGCCGCTATCAGGAACTCGCGCGTGCTCGCATCTTCAAATCAACGACTCGCGCGCTGCCGGCACTCTCCAGCGGAAACCTCTTTGCCCGCGACTCGCGCACGCTCAAGTGTCTTCAGATCGGTCCCACGAAATAGGTCCAACCGGCCTAGCGTCGCCACTTCCGAGTTCGCTGCTGCTCCGCACAATGCATGCAGGTGCGAACATACGGGATCGCTCGGAGACGCTCTTTGATGATGACGGACTTTGCGGGAGGCTTGCCCTGCTCCAGACACTTCTCACAGAGGCCGTAAGTTCCCGTGTCAATTTTCTTTAGAGCCAGGGAGATCTCCTCCAGAATCTCTTGCTCATTCTCGACGAACCGGAGCGAGAAGTCTTGCTCGTAGTTGTCGGTTCCCAGCTCGGCAATGTGCGTCGGGCTTTTCGAGTCACCGTCCCCGTCGGCTCGGTGCAAGGCACCATCCGCCAAGTGCTGGACGTCTCCGCGGAGTCGCGTCTGGAGGCTCAATAAAAGCGTCCGATACTCTGTCAGTTCAGGTTTTTTCAGCATTGAGGGAACCCATTTTGGCATGCCAAGCGGGGCGGTTTGGGTCTACGGAAACGACAATCGAAGCCGCGTCCAAACTACTTCCTCCCTGAGCGTCATCGGGCCGAAACCCGATCCAGCCGCTTCCAGCAGCCGGTTAAAAGTGCGGGATTATCGCCGGGTTTTCCCTGTTATCAAGGTTCCAGGCGAAGATGTGCGTAAAAATAGCGTCAGTCGCCACACAATTGTGGCGATCCTGACTGTTGCAGAGCGGCTGCAACTCAAGTCTCAGACAGCTATTTACGCTGCTTTGAGTTGAACGGCGGAGAGGGGGGCCGGCTCCCGAATCGGCGCCTGTGCTGCCAAGACTCCGAGAACTCGCTCCGCGACCGTCAACGCTGCGACGGCCACTGTGCCAGTCACTGTGGGTGAGGTTCCGGATCGGACGCACTCCACGAATTCGGCGATCTCGGCCGTGAGGGCGTCTTGCGGTGCCGGGACTTCTTTTTGAACCTCGATCAACGAACCAAAAACTTCCTGCTTGAGTTGCTCGATGTCGGCACCCGGCAGCCGAGCACATTCGACTGGCGACATTCCGAACAGCAGTCGCGCCGACGGGGAGTACGACGTCACTTCGCGCGAGCCAAAATCGACGTTCAGGCACCGAGTTGCCGTCCAGATGGTCGCCGCGCGGCGAGTCGTCGGATGGACGCGGCTGGCCGAGAGATCGGCGACGCAGCCGTTTTCAAATGTGAGCCGGGCCTGCACGACGTCCTCATGCTGCCCCATCAGAGTGATCCCGAACGCCTCGATACGGCTGACCGGGGAACGGACCAGCGACAGAACCAGATCGATGTCGTGGATCATCATGTCATGCACGACGCCGATATCGGTCGAGCGAAAACTGAACGGGCTGAGTCGCTCGGCCCGGATGTAGCGTGGCTGGTCACACAACTTGGCAGCTGCTTGGAATGCCGGATTGAATCGTTCGACGTGACCAACTTGCAGAATCGCCCCAGTTCGCTCAGCGAGTTGGACAAGCTGCACGGCCTCGGTCAAATCGGCGGCCAACGGTTTTTCAACTAGAGAGTGAATTCCGTTCTCCAGAAAATCGGTGGCAACGCGACTGTGGAAGCCGGTTGGTACCGCGATCGTCACGGCGTCCACGGCGTCAATGAGCGTGCGGTGGTCGGCGACCCATTTCGTCCCCGCCGACTCGGCAACCAGTCGGCCTTGAGCTTCGCTGGGGTCCGCCACGGCAACCAATTCGACACCAGGAATCTGCGACACAATTCTCGCGTGATGGCGGCCAAGAGCTCCGACTCCAATCACGGCCATTCTCAAAACTGACATGAACGCTTCCTCATTACGCCGCTTTGCGTTGTTCGCGTGTGTTGATCGAAGGCGCGTTGCGGAACACCTCCCGGCCGCGACTAAATTTGCCGGCGTTCGTCATATCCATGAAGTTCAGCAGCGTGTGCAGTTCGATTGAATGGATGTCGTCTTGCTGCTGGGCGAAGAACTCACGCACGTCGGCGATTCCTTTGTGCTCGCGGAACAGCTGCTTGTAAGCCTGTCGGATGATCGCGATGGACGATTCCGACACACCCGCTCGTCTCATGCCAACCAGATTGATCGTCTTCACCTCAAAGTTGTCGCTCCCGGTGGCCATCATGTAGGGAGCCACATCGACGACACAGCGACAGCCGCCGCTGATGAACGCCAACGTGCCGATCGAGCAAAAGTGATGCACGACCGTGTTGCCGGAAACGATCGCTCGGTCGTGAACATGGACATGCCCTCCGAGCAACACGCCGTTGACCAGCATCACATGGTTACCGACGTAACAGTTGTGAGCGACATGCGCGTTCGACATCAGCATGTTGTGACTACCGATGCGAGTGCCGTGGTCTTCCTTCTCGGCACCGCGATTAACGGTCACCCCCTCGCGGAAGACGTTGTCGTCACCAATTTCCAACCAAGTCGCTGATTCTTGATAACTGTGGTCCTGCGGTTCACCACCGATGACGCAATTCGAGAAGAAGCGATTCCGCTCGCCGATCGTCGCGTGGCCGAGGACCGTCACGTTGTTGGCCAACTGGCAGCCGTTGCCGAGCTTCACATGCGGGCCGATCACGCAAAACGGGCCAATCTCGATGTTGTCACCGAGTTCCGCTTGGGGGTCCACGCACGCCAAGGAGTGAATCAGGTTGGCCATGTGATGTCCTACTCAAATCGCCTCGGAACGCTGCGAACTCTGATGAGTCACCAGAATTCGGCGAACGAGGTCGTGATTGTGTCTGTGTCCGGAACGATAGGCGTTGAAGTAGCCTCGCAAGTCCGCGCCGATCAGGGCGAAGTCTCCGAGGCAATCCAGAATCTTGTGCCGTACTGCTTCGTCGGCCACTCGCAATTTGTTACCAATGACGTGACCGTTCGCATCGAATACGAGCAGATCTTGGTGCGTCATACGGCGTCCGTATCCCGCGGCCTGCAACGCCGCGACTTCCGTGTCGAGCACAAACGTCCGCGCGAAGGCGATCTCACGAACGAACGTTTCAGGAGTGATCTCGACGGTCAAATTCTGCGGCGAGATCGGTGAGCGATCGCCGTAATCCAGTTGGTAGGTGATCGCCAGACCGTTGTGGTTCATCGGCCGAGCGACGACTTCGATGTCGCCGTCGTCCGCGCCGACTTGCACGGGCATCAGCAACGAGACGACCTCGCGCGGACGATCTTGCTCGACGATACCGACAGCGAGCAGCAGGTTGCAGACATCGCGGCACGAGCCGTCAAAACCCGGAACCTCTGGCCCGTCGATCTCGATCAGACAGTTGTCGATTTGCAGTCCCGCCAGCGCCGCCATGACATGCTCGATCATCTCGACCTGCACGCCATCGCGAGCAATCACGGTACGACGCTGACTGTTCGCAATGAACTCAATCCTCGCAGGAATCGGTGCCGAGCCTGCCACGTCGATCCGCTGAAACGCAATCCCGTGATCCGCTGGAGCCGGAACAAAACGCAAGCGGGCGTCGGTCCCGGTGAAGAGACCGACCCCCTGCGTTTCGACTGCTTGCCGAAGAGTGCGTTGAGAACGGAGCAGCATGTCGCGGACTTTCGCGAGTGACCGAACTACTTTTGATTCGCGATGCGCGGCGTGCCAGCACCTGGCCTGCTATCAGTCGCCTTCGGTTGACCATTGTCGAACTGGCGGTTGAGGTACTTGATGACGCCGTCGGTCAGGTCATCTTCCGCACGGTGGAAGACGATCACGCGGTTCATCACCAACTGCATCTTGCTCATGTCCTCACCCTCGAACGTGTCCGAGTTGAATCGCATGACTAGCGTGTAGCCAAAGCGTTCGGAAAACTTCTCGACGACGTCCATCGTTTCGAGATAAACGGTCTTGAGGAGTTCGGCTTCCTTGCGGAGCAACTCGCGCTGAGCCGTTTGCTTGAACGCGCCGAGCTTGGCGGCCAGATCCGTCTGCTGCTTCTCCAGCTTGATGAACTCTGGGCTGCCTTGCTTGAACTCCTTCATTTGCTCGATGACCTGCTGCACTTGAGCGGTCAGCTTCTTGGCGTTCTCTTCGTTGACTTGGAACTCCGACTTCCAGTCCTCTTTGAGGACTTCGATCTTTTTGTATTCCTTGAAGACGCGGCCCATGTCGATCAGCGCGATCTTGTGGGGAGCCTCGGCCTGCGATGCAGCGGCTGCCGCCGGCGTCACCGCTTTCTTGGTGCCGCCGGTGGCCGCATTTTGGCCGTAGGCGTTGACGAACACGCTGGCCAAGCCAGCCAACACAGCGGATGAAATCAGAAATTTTCTCACGGCAGACGCACTCCTTTGCTAGCCGAGACGGAATTGATCGGGCAAGTCGAACCAGCCCCCGAACAGGGACTCGTTCGCATGGCACTCGGTCGCGGATCGCGTCAATCCAACGCAGGCCGGACGAAGGGCGGCGTATTCTGCACACCTCCGGAATTGCGTCAATACGAGTCTGAGCGTCCCCGACTCGCCGCTACACCCGCACGAACACGTCGCCCAATTCGACCTTGACCTCAAACGTCGTTTGGCAGATGCGCGGATTCAGGCAGTGCTGACCGTTGGCAATTTGAAATTGCCATCCGTGCCAAGGGCACGTCACGACGCCATCGACGAGTTGCCCTTTGGCCAGTGGTCCGCCTTGATGAGCACAAATGCCGTCGATGGCTTGGAATTGTCCATCAACGTTGAACAGCGCGACGATCCGGCCGCTCACGGCGAACTCCTTGCCGCTGCCAACCGGCACGTCGGACGCCGCAATCAACTTCTGCCAATCGGACATCATCCCGCTCTCTTTCTGATTCGAATCGCGCGCCGCGGTGCATTCTCGGATCGCCTCCGCAGGACTATTCTGCGTCGCGAGATTGGCGGCAGTTTCCACTTTCGAAGCGACACTCACAACTGACAGTCATCAACATGCGCGTGCTTGGTCTCGACATCGGAGGAGCAAACATCAAAGCGGCGACAGAGACTGCCGAGGCGCTGTCGATCCCGTTGGAAATCTGGCGATCGCCGGATCGTTTGATCGACGTGCTGGTCCCGATCATGGACCGCTTCTCAGCCGCAGAACTGCTCGCCGTGACGATGACCGCCGAGCTAGCCGATTGCTTCACGACCAAGGCGGACGGCATCGACCGAGTGCTGCGAACCGTCGAAGTCATCGCCGGGAAACGACCGATTTGCGTCTGGCAAACATCCGGAGAATTCGCCTCAACACAAGAGGCGCGGGACGAACCAAGGCTCACGGCCGCCGCGAACTGGCACGCGCAGGCGACGTTTGTGGGCCGCTTGGTCCCGCGTGGTTCGGCGATGCTCATCGATATTGGTTCGACAACGACCGATCTCATTCCGTTGGTCGATGGACTGCCGTTGCCGACCGGCCGTACTGACATCGAACGTCTACAATCGGGCGAGTTGGTTTACTGCGGAGTGCGACGCACCCCGTTGTGTGCGCTGACGAATTGCGTTCCGCTGGCGGGAACCGATTGTGCCCTCGCCGCCGAATTGTTCGCAACGATCTTCGACGTCTATCTCACGTTGGGCGACATTGCAGAGAACTCCGCCGACTGTTTGACCGCCAACGGCCGGCCGGCGACGTTGGCTGCCGCTCACGACCGAATCGCGCGGTCCATCGGCGGTGACATCACCGAGATCACTTCCGCGGACACGCACCACATCGCCGAGCACATCGCGGCGACGCAGCTTCGACGGTTGTGTGAAGCCGCCGACAGAGTCGCTTCACGAATGCCAGGGCCTTGCGACAACGTGCTGATTTCCGGCAGCGGAGCGTTCCTCGCTCGACGAGTCGCAGCCAACACGCCTCGATTGCAAAACGCGACCATCACCTCGCTGCCAGAGCTGTTCGGTCCGCAAGTCTCTGACGCGGCGTGCGCCTTCGCCGTTGCCAAGCTGGCGGTCGAACGCGAACTGCCGTTCCTCGGCGCATCCGGTTGAGAGGTTCGCCGTCTCACGCCAACCCGACGCGCAAGCGAGGGGTTTTGAGCACGGCCTCTCGCTTACGCGTCGGGTTGATTTGGCCGAACAACGTCCGCAAGAACGCCGCAGCTTGTCTCGCAATTCCCGGCTGCGAACTTTCGCGTGGCCCAGCGATGTTGAGGACTCGAATCGAGTTCGCCTCCAACCAATCGTGAACCGACTGCGTCGTCACGTCACGCAAATCGACCACCAGGCACGGCCGGCGGTATCGCTCAGCGAACGTTTTGGTCAGCGCGGTTCCGCCACGCAACGATCCCAGCGAAAGAATCAGCGTGCCTTGGGAGTCTTTCACGTTCAACGCCGTCCGCTCGGCATAGTTGGCCGTGGGAGATTCTTTCAACGGGTACGACGCGGGGACTGAACCGTCTTCGGCGCGACGTCCTTTCGGACACCAACCACCGCACGGGATGCCCAACTCCAAAGCCACATCCAACGCCGCGCGATCGACTCCCGTTTGCCCGCCGGCAACGACTTGCTCCAACCGCCATGCCTTGTGAGTCGTCCCCGCTGACTTCATCCGGCCACTCCGATTCCAGAACGAGCCGCCATTCTCAGTGCTTCACACTTCAGCCCGTTGCTCGCCACCGAACGCCAGTCGCATTTGCGGGTCTTTCTGAGCCTGCCATTCCTTGAACAACATGCTGGGCTGGATGTCGTGGTTGTTTTGATATTTGTCGCTGCGGTACTCGGTGATGTCGCCATGAATCTGGTGGTAGAAAATCTGGCAGATCGGCACGCCCGGATAAATCCGCACAGGCTGGATCGCGTACATCTCCAACGTCCAAAAACCACAAAAGCCGACGTCGCCGAACCCAGCCGTCACATGCACGAACAAGCCCAAGCGGCCAACCGACGAGCGACCTTCCAGCATCGGCACGAGGTTGTGCGTCTCCGTCCGCTCCATCGTGCGGGCGAGATAGAGCTGATTCGGGTTCAAGACGAAGCCATCGTCCGGGATCGTATAGCGGCGAAAGCGATTCGGCCGACGCATGTCGAGCACGATTTCTTCGTAGACCAGCAGCTCGTTGTGCAGGCGCAGGTTGTAGCTGTTCGCATTGAGCTGCGTTTCGCAGAACGGCTCAATGACGATATTTTTTCCAAGCTGGGCTTTGATCTCATTGCCGGAGAGGATCATCGGAATTACCGAGTCTGGGAGGACGTGATCGCAGACAGCGGCGGGAAGGTATGGAGTGTCGCGGCGAGGTGCAAACGACCGATGAACACAGAATTGGTCATTGACTATTGGTCGTTGGCGATTGGCTATTTGGGTCAGCGGATGACCAATCTCCAATCTCCAATCTCCAATCTCAGGCCATCTGCGACGGTCGTGCGGAATTACCCCGCTAAGTTTTGCAGTTCCCGATCGCACCCAACGCTTTGATCACCAGGATATCTACGTTTCGGCCGCCGACGCTGTATCGCATCTCGATGTCCACCAAGAACAGACTGGGGGAGCGCTCGGCACTCTGCAACTTTTCGACGGAATCCAGTCCATCCTTCGCATCGAGAATCGGCACCACCGAGCCGCCACCCATCACTGCTCGAAGTCAGGCATCAGAGTATGCATCTCTTGGCCGACGGTGCCGATGTCGGTCGTCGTCTCGGCCAGCAACCGCGACAACAAATGAAACTCGGTGTGCCGATCCAATTCGAGCGAATCGAATTCGTCGTTCGATGGCATCGACGGAGTCGCCGCAGGCAAGTACCAGGCGACCGCGATTCCGCAAACAGTCATCATCGATCGCGAGGGCAAAGTCGCCCGACTCTTCGTCGGCGGCGGTCCGAAACTGGCGGATCAATTACGTGACGCTCTGCAAAGTGTTTTGAGTGGCTCCGATGCAGCCAAGCCGCAATGATGCGCTCTCGTTCCCACGCAGAACGTGAGAGCGTGAAAGAGTGTGAGCCTTCATGAATCGATTCGTTTTCGTTGTGTTGTCATTGGTGCTCAGCGCTCGCTTCGCAGCCGCCGACGAGTTCCCGTCGCCTCCCAACACCGAGCAGGGCAATCCGTCGCCGATCGCGCGGAAGGAAGATGCCGACGACCACAACTTGCCATTGCTGGTTTGGTACGGCCTGTCGTCCTTAGACAACGAGCTTGTCGCACAACTCGTGGAACTGGCGAGACAATGTGAATGGCCGACCACTCGGCGGCTGATTGCTCGGCGAGTCGCCGAAGAAGTTGAAACGCAACCCGTCGAGCTGAGTTGGCTTCTTCGGAAGGCGAGCACTCGTTCGATCGAGTTTTAGTCCGACGTGCTGGACGGGATGAGCGAGGCGTTCGTCGGCTGGCGCAAGGTTTCTCAGCCGTCCGCCTGGGAAGCATTTCTCTCGCGGATCATGGAGAGCGACGACGAGAAGCTGCGAGAAAAGGCTCGTGGTCTGAGTGCGCTCTTCGGCGATGGCCGTGCGCTGGATGAATTGAAGAAGGTCGCCCTCGACAAGGAGGCGGACCTCGCCGCGCGAAAGACTGCGCTGCAAACGCTGATCGACGCTCGCGCTCCGGGCGTGCGGGAACTGTGTGCCGAGTTGCTCAGCACGCGGTTCGTCAACGTGGCTGCGGTGCGCGGTTTGGCGGCCGAAGACGATCCAACGCTGGGCGCGAAACTGGTGAAGGCCTACCGCTCGTTTCACGCTTCCGAGCGTCCGCAATTGTTGGCGGTGCTGGTGACTCGCGCGACGTGGGCGGGCACGCTGCTCGACGCGGTTGCGGAGGGCAAAATCCCGCGCGACGACCTGTCGGCGTTTCACGCGCGGCAGATTCGCAATCTCGAAAACAAAGAGCTGACCGCACAGCTCAGCCGAGTGTGGGGCGAACTGCGCGACAGTCCGGAAGACAAACTCCAACTCATCGCAAAGTTGAAGGCGGAACTGACACCGGACACGCTGGCTCGCGCTGACACGCGTCGCGGCCGAGCGGTCTTCGTCAAAACGTGCTCTGCGTGTCACACGCTCTACGGCGAGGGAGGCCGGCGTGGACCGGACCTGACCGGCGCGCAGCGGCACAACATCGACTACTTGCTGGAAAACATCGTCGATCCCAGCGCGGTCGTCACGGCCGACTTCCGCGTGACGATTCTGGAGTTGGCCGACGGTCGCGTGCTCACCGGGGTCATCACGGCGCGAAACGAGAAGACCGTGACGCTCATCACGCCGACGGACACGCTGACAATCGAACGCCTCGATATCGATATTCAACAGCAATCCAAGCAGTCGTTAATGGCCGACGGACTGCTGCAACCGCTGTCAGCCGAGCAGGTGCGCGATCTGTTCGCGTACCTGATGACTCGCGCCCAAGTGCCGCTGCCGGATTTGTCAAAGTGACTTCTCAATCCGTAGCCCAGCAGCTTCCGTGATGCGGTTGAAGGAGGCGCGGTTGGTCGTGTAGCTGATGAGTTGCACAACGTCACGCGGGCCAATCTGTTTCACGGCTTCAGTCGTTTCGGCGTCGGTGAGCATGATCGGAGACGCGGCCAACTGCCGAGCCAATCGGAACTGAGCACGCTCGGCCGGAGTGAACTCCGACCAGTCGCCGTCGAGTTTGAAGATTTGGTCATCGGACCAACCCAACTCGCGAAGACGTTGTTGAGCTTGCCCAAGCGCGTACCAAGCACGGTCTTGGCGAGCGATGATCCAACTGACTTGAGCTTTCAATAACGGCTTGAGATCACCACGCGCTTCGGACGAGTGAATGCTGGCGATGCGGCCCTTCCCGCTCGTCGGAAAAGTGGCCAGCAGTCGCACCCACTGCGGCAACGCTCCTTCCGGAAAACCTTCGGGCACGAGTTCTCTCGCCTTGGCGTCCTCCACCAACGGCAATCGCGGCGTTCGCTGCCGTGCGGCGTTCAACGCTTTCGTCACGTCCCCTCTCGATTCCAGCGGCGCACGGCGGAAGACCGTCTGCGTGGAGGGCTTGCCAGATTTCGCGTCGATCACCAGTGGCACGACTTTGGTGATCACGTTCTGGTACTTCGGCGAAGTCGGGGTCAGATAGTTGTGAGACTTTTCGGCCGGACGCTCCGTTTTGTCAGCGAGCTTCTCGGCTCCTGCGTTGGCACCTTCGGGCCGTCGGCTGCCGAAGTTTCCACCACTGGAGGACTGCGGAATCCCCGCTCCCTCTTTCCAGCGGTTGATCGAGTTGTAGCCGGCGACGGCCAAGATGATCTCCAGGATTTGCTTGTCGGTGTAATGCTTGCGGAGTTCGACGAAGTCCGCGTCGCCGAGACGATGCGGTTCGTAGGTCAGCGTGCGCGTGAACGCATAAGCCGCTCGCTGAGCCGGTTTGTGTTCCAACCAGTCACCATCCAGCGCCGCAATCTGATCTTCGCTTAAGCCCGCGACCGCGAGCTTCGATTCTTGATGACCCAGTCAATACTGGCAGTTGTTGGTTCGCGAGGCGATCCAGAACAACTCGACCGTGAAGCCATAGTCCAGGGTCAGATCGGGATCGTTGCTGCGGCCGAGTCCAGTGCCGCCGGTTCCACGACCGGAGCCTCCCGCCCCCTGCCCTTCGGTGGACGGCATGTAGTGATATCGCAGCCGACTTTCGTAGCTCGATCCGCGTTCACCGAGTTTTTCCTTGTCGGCTTCGGTCAATTCCGGCAAAGGGATGCGCGGCGTGCGCCCCTTCATGTCCTCAAGAGCTCGCTTCATCTCTGGCCGAGTCAGCGGCACGGGACGCGGCGCATTCAGCGAATCCGCCGCAACAGCACTCGTGGCGGTGACGGCTGCCACGAGACCAAGAAACATCGAACGCATGATGACCTCCATTCACTCGGTCTCTTGTCGAAAGACGGTGATGACGGGACGGGTACTGATGAGATAAGCCGCATCCACACGGATCGGCTGGCCGGATTCGGATTGCAGGGTCAGCTCGACAAACTTGCGAAGGTTGGTCCCTTCGTTCGAGTCGCTGTCTCGGATCTTGAACTCCAGAAGTTTCTTGCCAGCTTTCCAGTCGACGTCTCCCACGATGATCTTGGGAGACTTCTGCTCCAGAACGACTGGCGTCTCGCCCGCCTTCCAGGCCTTGAGGGATGTTTCCAGCGATTCGCACGCGACATCGACATCCAACTTCCAAGGCCCGGAACCACAACCAACGCAGGCAACCATCAACAGACTGACCACCACCAGCAGGTTACACCGACGAACACTCACGACGAGAAACATGGCCATAAGCTCCTGTTAGAATGCTCCCAGAACTTCCTTGCCGGCACGAGTTCCCAAGCCTCGCCACACCGGCAATGAGATTGTCTGGCTGACGAAGCGGGTGGCACCGTCGCACATCGCGACGTGAACGCCGCCAACGTGTCGGCTGAATGCCGTGGTCATGATGCGACCGGGGGGATACATGCACGACCGACTGTTCGGCGGCGCGACGTGGTAGTACATCGTCGTTGAGTGATACGGGCGCAGCCACGGTGCACCGACATCCGAGAAACCTTGCTTGGTGAGGTCCGACGTGTTGATCGCGAGACAATCCGCGAGCGCTTGATCCGGCGTCGCCGGATACGTCCCCGGCTGATAGGTGTCCGACTCCGGCGTACTGACGCCGTTATTGCCGTCACCCAGCAATCGCTCAGAGAACGCGGCGGTCGAACTGAGCCCGTCGCGAATGTCCCGTCCGCCAATGCTGCTGCTCTGGTAGAAGATGCCGCTCGGCGGCGGCATTCCGTAGTTCGCGCCACCGACCGTCGTCGAGGGGAGCGTGTAACAAATCTCGCTACCGGCGTTGCCGTAGTAATTGTTGGCTCCGCCGAGTGCGGCGATCGTGCCTCCGTCGGAATCGGAAGGACATCGAAAGCCCGGAAGTTGCTTCGTTCGGACAGAGTCATTGGAGACGTGGTTGTAGGCGACGTTGAAATTGACTTGCCGAAACAAAGCCTGCTGATCCATGAACGGCAGCAGTCGAGCAAAGATCGAAATGTTGTTGACGTTTGCTGGCGGCAGCATCTTGTTCGTGTCGTGATAATTGTGGAGTGCCAAACCAATCTGCTTGAGGTTGTTCTTGCACTGCGCCCGCCGAGCGGCTTCGCGAGCGGCCTGCACGGCGGGCAGCAGTAGCGCGATCAGAATGGCGATGATGGCGATGACGACGAGCAGTTCGATCAGCGTGAAACCGCGACGAACCGTGGAGAGTTTGTGTGAACGAAACATCGTTGCAGCTCCCAAAAAAGAAAACAGGAATCAACGCACAGAACGAAATCCCCGACGGAATCTCCGTGCGGAATTTGACGAAAGAAAAGCGCAATTTGCTGACACGAGTTCGTCGCGTGTCGAGTTCTCTGCGGCGATTCACCCGACTCAAGGATGGCACCTGCTCGCCGGATTTGAGCGATCACAGATCATCGCTCGGCGCAACACGGCCACGTCAAAACGATGCGAGAGCGCAGGGCAGAAAATCGCGCAGGCGCGTCGTTCTCGTCGAGTGGACCTAGCCTCGCGGCGGTCGCTTTAGCTGGTGGCTCAAATGACGAGCCAGCACTTTGCCAGACTCCAGCGACCACTCCGACGAATCGATGTGCTGATCGCGAATCTGCTGCAGCACGCACGCCCACTCCATCGATGAAGTCTCGACCGTCGGCCGAGTCGGGAGAGGCGGAGTCTCGGAACGCCGCGAGCAGTTGGCTCCACGGCAGGGGGCCGCCGGCATTCGGTGCGAGGCGTCTGAGCCATCGGCCTGCGCTTGGCCACCGGGATGCGCCAAGTAGTCACCGCAACTCGCTTGGCACGTTTGCTCGCCGCCAAACCAAAAACCAAGCAGGATCGCAACGAGTGCAAATCGGCTGGTGCGGCACAGTAAATAGGTCTGGACGGGCGACATCGTTGAGGAGCGTAACGGAGCGATGCTCAATGCGTGAATCAGAAATTTGGAGGAATTCAGGTTCTCTTCAGGTTGAACACGACCGTTGGCTCGGCTGGTATTCATCGGCTGTCGCGAGCCCAATTCATCAAACGCAAACGCTCCGGCCGAGTCGACCCGAGGCCGGTTAGTACCGCAGCGACGTTTGAATGTAGAGCTGTGTTGCATCCTGATTGGGAACTGTCGGCGAAGAATTTGAGATGACGCGATTGCCGTACCAAAACCAACTGTACCCGAATTGAACGTCAAAGTTCGGGTTGCAGGAATAGGTTGCGATCAGATCGAGTTCCTGGCCGAGGTCCGAACCGGTGCCTGTCGCCGAGCCGACCGGCGCTCCGGCGACGTTGTAGATGCGATCCGCAGCGGTGTCCAAAGTGAACCAGTGCATCGCTGCCACGCCCGTCAGTTTTGCGTGCGGCTTGATCGTCGCTTGCAGCGCGACGTCATTGAGGTTCTGGCCTGCGAAATTGTCGATGATGCCCCAGTAGGCGTGATTCAACGGGACCAAGACGTCGTAGGTCGTGTTCTTGCCGTCGGTGGAATCGGAGTCGCCCGAACCCCAGTAGTAAATGAACGACAATTGTGGTGTCCACGCCACCTGCGAGAACGTCGTGCCCAGCTTGGTCGTGAAGAAACCCGCCTGCACATCCAGGCCATTGTCCTCGCCAAATTGATACGCCCCTTCCGTGTCCGTGGCGAAGACGATCCAGGGTTGATCGCACTCATCCTTGATTGGCTTCGTCATCGTCCAGCGCAGGCCAAGCGTGTGCCGATTGCCGTCGGCCCAGCCGGCGACATGCTGGGCCGAATCCGTTTGCAGCCAGACATAATATGGCTCGATCGTGTTGTCTTTGATCCCTCGGTAGACCGAGTACATGCCGCTGTACCAGCGCGAGTCATCGGCATGGTCAAATCGATTGTCCCAGATGCTGACCGCCGCCGGGCCAGCGAGTGAGGCCACCGCGGGACGTCCTCCGGTCCCTCCGGTCGGGTTGGCGGTGTTGACCGGACGGACGGCGAACAGGTCGATGTCCCAGGTGTCGCCTTTGCTGAACAGCTTGAAGCCATCGAAGTTCCGGCGCGTGTTGCCCCAATCGAGAGGTGAGATCACCTGCTGGCCGGGGCTGACGCCGCTCGGCGCGCCGTAGAGCAACTCTTGACGACCGGCTCGGAAATAGACCGGCTTGTCGTCGCGCTCGGCGATCTTCAAATCGAAGAACGCGTTCTGGATGTCCCAGCGGTTCTTGTCGATGCCGGTGACGGCGAGTTCATTGTTGTCGATCGAGGCGTCGATGCCCTCGACGTAGACTCGGACGTCTTGGTCCCACTTCAGATCGACGTACTGACGCCAACGATACAAGTCATAAGTGCTGCGTCCCGGCCCACCCGGACGAAGACGATTGTCTTCGTCCATGTAGCGGTGCCGAATCTCGCCGCCGTAGGACAGCGTGAGTCCGCTCGGCTCGCAGTCGTCGCCGAAGAGCGGCATGTTTTTCAACTCTTCGCCGAGGAAGTGCGGAGCGTTCAGATACTCACGAAACGCGACGGACAGTGGAGCCTCTTTGACGCTCTGGATCGCTGACGTCTCCGAAGCGGCAGACACGGCCGGTTGAGTTGGCGGCACGAGAGCTTCTTGAGCACCCACAAACTGCGGGGCCAACCAAGTCACGGTGGACAAGGCCGCCGCGGACAGACAACGAAATCGCCAACTCATTCGGAGCATGATGCCGAACACCTTTGGAGCTTACGGAGAAAAGAGCGAGCGCTCTAATCTGCCCTGCTCTCTCGTGTCGGAAAGGACGGTGCTGCCGATTGAGCGTCGTCCGCACTCAAACTCCGGTCGAATGTCAGCGGCTTGTCCGCGCAAGCAAGGTTTCGCCAACCGTGAAAGTCGGTCTGTGGTTTCCGCAGTGACGAATTCTTGCACGTCACAAGAGAAACCGTCGTGAGAAGTTTCGACGCGAGCCAACTCAAGCGCGCGAATACGGGCCGGTCGCCGAGCCCTTGTACTGACGGAATCCCGCTTGGACCGTCTGCCGCAGAATCTCAGCGGCTTGCATGACGCCATCACGACTGACGTCGAGGTGCGTGCAGGCTCGGAGCCGCTGCGCGCCGGAGGCTCCGATCTTCACGCCCCGTTCCAGCAACGCGGCCGCGAGTTGCCCAGCGTTGCCGAGCTTCGGATCGACCTCGAAGAAGACGAGGTTCGTTTCGACGTCTTCGACTTGGATCGACAGGCCGTCGATCTTGGCGATCTCGCGAGCGAGCGTCTTCGCGTTGTCGTGGTCGATTGCGAGCCGTTCGACGTTGTTCTCCATCGCGTAGACCGCCGCTGCCGCAACAATTCCCGCTTGACGCAACGCACCGCCGAACAGCTTGCGGGCGCGACGTGCCTTGCGAATGTCGTCGGTGCTGCCGACGAGGACCGAACCCATCGGGCAGCCAAGCCCCTTCGAAAAGCAGATCGAGATCGTGTCGAAGTGCTGCCCGATCTCCGCCGCTGAACAGCCCTTCGCAACGCATGCGTTGAAGAGCCGTGCTCCGTCGAGATGCGTTTTCAATCCGTTGTCGTGTGCCCAGCCACAAACGCGCGCGAGTTGATCGAGCGGCCAGGCTCGGCCACCGCCGACGTTGGTCGTGTTCTCCAAACACAGCAACCGCGTGACGCAGAGATGCTGGTTGTCCGCTCGCACTTTGCCTTCAAGGTCCGCGACGTCCAACATGCCCAGCGTGCCGGGGATCGTCCGGCATGTGACTCCGCTGAGCACAGCGGGGCCACCCGCTTCGAAGCAGGCGATGTGGCCGCCCGCTTCGATCAGCAGTTCGTCGCCGGGCAGACAGTGCGTTTTCACACCCATTTGATTCGACTGTGTTCCGGAACAGGCGAAGACGGCAGCTTCATGACCCAGTGTCTTGGCCATCAACGCTTCGAGGCGGTTCACGGTGGGATCCTCACCCGACATGTCGTCGCCGACTTCGGCACGAGCGATTGCTTCACGCATCGCGGCCGAGGGCTTCGTCACCGTGTCGCTATAAAGATTGATGAGCACGTCGGGCATCGGAATGACTCCAGAGATTGAACTCGGTCTGAGCTTATGGTTGGCAAGCGTAGTGCCCTGCGACGGCCAGCATCAAGCGGATGCGACGGGCTGTGTGCCGGTCGCGACACTGCGCGGGCTTTCATTTCCTTCGGACGGTTTCTAACTTCGCCCGCCCACAATCTCGTGGCGAAAAACAAACTTGGACAGGTGCAGGACGATGAAGATTTATTTGAATGGCCAGCTTGTCGGCAAAGAGCAGGCGGTGGTCAGCGTGTTCGATCACGGCCTCTTGTACGGTGACGGCGTGTTCGAGGGAATTCGCGTCTACGGTGGGAATGTGTTCCTGCTGAAAGACCACATCGAGCGGTTGTACGAGAGCGCGAAGGCGATCCGTCTGGAGATTCCAATCTCGCCGCCCGCCATGATCCAAGCCACGAAAGAGACGGTCGCGGCGAACGGAATCACCGACGGCTACGTCCGGCTGGTCGTGACTCGCGGCGCGGGATCGCTCGGCTTGGACATTCGCCGCACGAGCAACCCGCAAATCATCATCATCGCCGACACGATCACGCTCTACCCGGCCGAAATTTACGAGAACGGCATGCACCTGATCACGGCCAGCACGATCCGCAATCACCCGGCCGCGCTGCCGGCGCGGATCAAGTCGCTGAACTACCTCAACAACATCCTGGCCAAGATCGAAGGAACCGACGCCGGCACCGTCGAGGCGCTGATGCTCAACCACAAAGGGGAGGTCGCCGAATGCACTGGCGACAACATCTTCATCCTCAAGAACGGCGTGCTGAAAACTCCGTCGCCGGACGCAGGCATCCTGGAAGGGATCACGCGGAACGCCGTGCTGCAACTCGCTCGCGAGGCGGGCATCGCGACTCAAGAGACGACGCTGATCCGCCACGACCTGTACGTCGCTGACGAGATGTTTTTGACCGGCACTGCCGCTGAAGTTGTGCCGGTTGTGAGTCTCGACGGCCGCGTGATCGGCGACGGCAAGCCCGGACCGATCACGCGTCGGTTGCTGGAACTCTTCCACGAGCTCACTCGCAAAGCGGAGTAGGCCCTCGAGATCAACGCGGTCGACCGGCAGAATTTTCCGATCGGCCGGCGGACCTCCGCAACGAGTCTCTGCAAGTCCCCGAAACGGTAAGAATTGCCGTTCCACGCTCCTTTCCGAAGCGACTAAAAGCCGCCTGCACCTCAGGGATTTGAGGTGCTGTCGTTGGGCCGCCAAGGAAGGACGAATTCGGATGAAATTCTCATCGTGGTTGTCGAGTTGGACTCGACGCGCGGATTGGTCGAAGAACACACGTCGTACCGCTGGTCGCCGGAATTCGGCCGCACCGTTCGGTCACGCCGAAGTCAGCATGTCCGCAGAGCCGTTGGAGCCGCGACTGGTGCTCGACGCGAGCACGCCGGTCGATGACTTGGCGGCGTTTGCCAAGGCTTTGAAGAACGGCGGAGCGACGCTGTACGGCGCAGCGTGGGACGCGACGACCACCACGCAGCGGCAACTGTTCGGCGACGGCGCTCAGTTCCTCAATTTCGTGGAAGTCACCAACGCCGATCACTCGCTGAATTCCACGGCGAACGCCAACAACATTACAACCACGTCCCCGACCTGGGTCTTCGCGGGTCAATCGCGGTTGGTCGGTAATCAGACGCTGGCTGCTCTCGCCGCGCAGGCCAACATCGCGATTCCGCAAGGCTTCACTCCGGGCATGGCGACGATCGCGACGCAAACGCTGCTGGCGGGATCGCCGTTGATGATTCCGTTGGACGGCTTCGATCCCAACGGGGACGACCTGACTTACTCAGTGACGGTCAATCAGACCTCTCCCGTTCTGACGGCGACTCTCCGGCCGCGCGTCGGGGCATTGAAGATCACCGTGGCCGGATACGGCGAGATGCTGATCGACACCTTCGACGATCTCGTGCCGCGTGTCACTGAGCGGCTCAAGGAACTCGCGGACAGCGACTTCTACGACGGCCTGACGTTTCATCGGGTGCTCAACAATTTCGTGATTCAAGGGGGCGACCCGACTGGGAATGGCACCGGCGGTACGGGGATCATTTTCAACGACCAGTTCAGCGTCGACTTGCAGCACAATCGAACCGGCCTGATCTCGATGGCCAAGTCGACCGACGACACCAACGACTCGCAATTCTTCATCACCGAAGGGCCGATCCGATCGCTCGACTTCAATCATTCGATCTTTGGGCTGGTGGTCGAAGGGGAATCGGTCCGGGACGCGATCAGCAATCTCGGCAAGGACCTTCTCACCAATCAATTTCCCAACCCCGCCGGAACCAATGCGAGCGACAAGCCGCTGATCCCGGTCACAATGCAAACGGCAGATGTTGTCGTCGACAACGAAAACGGCGTGCTGATGCTCAAGGCGGCCGAGGGAACGACCGGGACCGCAACCGTCACTGTCCAAGTCACCGACACCGCCGGCAATTTTTCCGAGCAAACCTTCACCGTCAACGTGACGCCAGACACCTTCAACAGCAGCCCGTTTTTGGAAGACATCCCCTTCGTCCGCGCGTTGCAGAACACGCCGCTGCAAATGCCATTGCAAGCCATCGACGTCGATCCCAATGCGGCCAATGTGGCCATTCAATTCCGTAGCCAGGCGACCAATGCCAACCAACTCAACGTCTCAGTCGGAGGGCTCAACGGGATCGTGACACTCACTCCGGTCAACGGATTTGTCGGATCGCAAACAGTCACAGTGATGGCACGGTTGGTCTCGCTCGACAACAACGGCTACATCACCGGCGCGGGACAAGACGACATTCAATTCTTCCCGGTCGAAGTCGTCAGCGCCGCAACGACGCTGGCGATCTCCGCCAACGACGATCCGCGACACGACGCGGCGGACGATGGCACACCGGATTCGTACCTGGTGCGAGTCAATAATGGACTGCTGGAAGTCACGATCAACGGCAAAGTGGCGATCCTGGCGAATATCAGCAGTGTTACGGACTTGATCATCGAAGGCTCCACCGACTCTGACACGGTGACGGTCGACATCACCAACGGCGATCCGTGCCCCAACGGAGTGATCCAGTTTCACGGCGACAGTCAGCCCAGCGGCGGGCAGGATCAACTCATCCTGAAAAATGGATCGGCAACCACACTCCAATACACGCTGACTGGACTGCAAGACGGAAGCCTCCTTGTGAACTCGACGCCGCAAGTCACATTCACGGGACTTGAAGCGATCAGTGATCTGCTCACGTCGAACAACCGGATCATCCAATATCCAGTCGGCGGAGCGAGCGCCGCACTCTCAGTCGACACCACCGCGACCAACCAAGCCCGGCTGGACTTCGGCAGTAATTTGAGCCTCAGCTTCCGAGTTCCCACGAATGCCTTGACCGTCAACGGAGATGCCGGTGCCGACGCGCTGACGCTGAATTTCGCCAACGGCAGCCCAGTCCCCGGCGGCGGAGTTTTGTTCCAAGGAGGCGATCAACCCCTCAACCTGCGCGACCAGTTGGAAATCACCGGCACAACTGCGGTGAGCGTGTTTCACACAGTGACCGGCGAGTCGTCCGGCTTCGTCACGATCAACGGTGCGACGCTCGTCGGATACAACGGCACCGAGTCGGTTGTGGACGAACTTGCGGCGACCAATCGCGGATTTCAATTTGATTCCACGGCGGACAACCTTGTTTTGTCCGATGACGGCATCGCCGCGAACGGCAAGTCCAAGCTGACTTTCGGAACCAAGGAATTCGTGTTCACGAACCCGACCGGTTCGTTGTCGATCCTCGCCGGTGGCGGAGACGACACGATCAACGGGGCGGGTCTCGATTCGAGTTTTTCCGTCGATGCAAACGTATTCCTGCAAGGCGAAGCGGGCCACGACTCCATCGACACGTCCTCGGCCTCTCGCGCCTTCCTGATGTTCGGTGGTGCCGGCAACGACCTCATCGTCGGCAACGGCAGTGACGAATCGATTCCGATGGATCTCGGTGACGACACGATCAACGGCAACGGCGGCATCGACCGCATCGTCGCTCAGGGTCTCCGCGGAGCAGTGACTCTCAACGACACGCTGCTGAGCGGACTCGGCCTGGACAGCATCGCCGGCATCGAACTCGCGCAGTTGGAAGCCGGAGCCGCTGTGCAGATCAATGCCAGTGCGTTCTCCGGAGCCGTGACGCTCTTCGGAAGCTCCGCCGGCGACTCGCTGATCGGCACGGCGTTCGCCGATGTGATCAGCGGCGGCAACGGCAACGACACGATCAACGCCGGCGACGGCAACGACACAATCACCGGCGGAGTCGGCAACGATTCGATCGACGGCGAAGGAGGTACCGACCTTCAAGTTGAAACGACGGCCGGCAGCGTGCTCGTGACCGCGATTCAAATTCAGGGAGGCAACCCGCTCGGCACCGACAAGTACTTCAATCTCGAATCCATGCAGTTCACCGGAAATGCGGGAGCGAACAAGTTCGACACACGGCTCTTCTCTGGAAACGTGACGCTGCTGGGTGGTGGCGGAAACGACACGCTCTGCACTGGCGGTGGCAACGACAGCCTGGCCGGTGAAGGGGGCAACGACTTTCTCACCGGCGGCGCTGGTGACGACACACTTGATGGCGGCGACGGCGGCGATCGCTTGATCGAAGCCGCCAACAACGACTGGACGCTGACCAATTCCGCACTGACCGGCCTGGGAACGGACACGATCAGCTTCTTTGAACAAGCCTCGCTGACCGGTGGTGCCGGCGGCAACACACTCAACGCGACCGGCTACACCGGCAACGCCACGCTCGATGGAGCGACCGGCGACGACACGATTCTCGGAGGCTCGGGAGCCAGTTCGCTCGTCGGCAACGACGGGAACGATTCGTTGGTTGGCGGCATCGGAGCCGACACAGTGCTGGGTGGCAATGGCACCGACACGCTCAACGGTGGCGATGGCAACGACAGCGTCGATGGCGGTGCGGGGATCAACGATCGCGTCACCGGCGGAGCGGGCAACGACCGGCTCAGCGGCGGTGCGGGGATCGGAGACCTGCTCATCGAAACCAGCGATGCGTCGCTGATCACACTCACAGCCAACGCGCTCAACGGCAACGGTTCGGACATCATCGGAACCTTCGAAATCGCGATCCTGACTGGTGGCAACTCGAACAACACGATCAACGCCACGACGTTCGCAGGCTCGACCAGTCTGACGGGAGCCGCCGGCAATGACGTCTTGATCGCCGGAGCCGGCGCATCGACTCTGAATGGCGGCGCCGGCAATGACACACTGACCGGCGGTAAGTTGAATGACTCGCTGATCGGCGGCGACGACAACGACCTCCTCGTGGAAGCTGGGAACGGCAGCATCACCGCTGGGAATCCCCCCACCGGGACTGAACTTCAAGGTGATGCCATCTTCGGCACCGACCGTTACTCGGACATCGAACGCATTCAACTGACTGGCGGATCGTCCGCGAATCGGTTTGATCTCGCCTTGTTCGCGGGTTCGGTCACGTTGCGTGGCGGGTCCGGCAACGACACCCTGATCGGCGGCAGCCTCGATGACTTTCTCAATGGCGAGGCCGGCAACGATTTGCTCAAAGGGGGACTCGGCAACGATTCGATGTCGGGCGACGCCGGCAACGACACGCTCAACGGCGGTGATGGCAACGACTCGCTGGATGGCGGTACTGGAAGCGACGCACTCGCCGGCTACCTCGGCAATGACTTGCTGCAAGGCGGAACCGGTGCGGACTCACTGCACGGCGGTGATGGCAACGATACGCTGCTCGGTGGCAACGACAAGGATTTTCTCATCGGCGGACTGGGCGATGACAGCGTGAATGGTGAACTGGGGGATGATTCCGTCACCGGTGGCACGGGCGGCAACGCAGCACCCGAAGCGGCTGACATCGTGCTCGGCTCAGCCGCCGAGATCAATAACGCGCTGACCCTCATTTTCGCCTGGATCAACGACATCTGATTTCGCCTTTGTCGTTCGGATGTCTACCTCCGAACTGCTGACCGGACGTAGGCGTCCGGGATACACTCCACCTCAAAGGAGTTAAGGAGTGAGCC
>CAMDRI010000008.1 GCA_945906725.1 Candidatus Kuenenia stuttgartensis
ATTTCGTCCGGTTTGAATTTCATGGAGGCTCCTCTCACGCAAGCGGGCTCTGAGCTGTTTCAGCCGAGTCCGCAGCGAACTGTCATAAACGGTATCGTCCACGCGGATGACCATGCCGCCGATCAGCGACGGGTCGGTCTCCGCTTCAAGAATCGGTTCAAACGCAAACGCCGATCGCAGCTTGTCGCCGATCGCCTTCCGAGACTCCTCCGACAGCGGCTTCGCCGTCTTGACCGAGACTCGCTTGCGACCACTCGACCGCTCGTTCTGAATCCGCGCCGCCTGCAAAATGTTCGGCAACAGATCGAGCCGATCGTGCCGAGCCAACACTTTCAAAAAACTCGTGATGAAATCCGAGCCACGCCCCGTGACGACTCGCTCAATGAGCTTGAGCTTGTCCCCCCGATTGATCGTCGGCGAAACCAACAACCGCTCGAAGTCCGGATTCCGCTTCAGCACGTCATCGACAAACGACTGGCCCTCTTCGAGAGCCGCCTCAACGCCGACCGTGTTCTTCGCCGCTTCGAGAAACGATTTGGCATAAATCCGCGCGATCTGCACCGCACTTGGATCTTCCATCACGCTCGCGATTTTCGTTTTCAGCGGCTCAGCCATGTCTCACCTTTGGAGTGCGGCGATTCATCGCCGCTTTCCCTGTTTTCACTTCACGCAACCGCCGGCACGGCCAAAGGGCACGGCCTCGAACCGAAGGCATGGAAAGCAGTGATTAATCACCGCACTCCAAATTAGGTCTTCGACCCCATCTGGTTCAGCGCATCTTGCACGAGTCGTTTCTGGTCGTCATCGGACAATGCTCGGCCGAGCACGATTCCGGTAGCACCGATCACCTTGTCGTTCAAGAAATCGAACAACTCCTTCATCGCCAAGTCGCGAGCGTGCTCGATGTCCTCGACCGCCCGCTTGCGAGTCGCCTCGGCCTCCTTGTTGGCTACCGCGACGATCTCCTGCTTCGTGTGCTCCGCGTCCCGCCGAGCTTCCGCCAAAATTTCTTTGACCTCGTCCTGCACTTTGTCGAGCTTCTTCGCATGCTCCGCGAGCATCTGCTCTGCCTTGACGCGCGCTGCTTCTGCGTCCGCGATCTGCTGTTTCATGCGACTCTCGCGAGTATCCAGCCCCTGAATTAACGGCCCCCAGGCCGCCTTCTTCAAGACGAGGATGTAAACCACGAACGTGACCAGCGACCAAATGGCCAAATCTTGATGCCATTCAATCACCGGGCGTTTCCCGCGGGACTCGCCCGCGGCATGAGCCTCTTCCGACGCGAAGGCCGGTGTCATGAAATCGAACTGTCCCACGAACAGGCCGATCACCAACAGCGACAAACCAATCAACTTGTGCATCGAAGCACCTCAATGACGAGTGGAGGATGGGCACTCTTGCCCGTCCCGTTTTCGAGTGACGGGCAAGAGTGCCCATCCTCCGAAGAAACTACTTCACTTCCGGGTACGGGCTGCCGTGAATGATGCAGACGATCAACGCGAAGAACGTCGCACCTTCGATGAGGGCGGCCGCGATAATCATCGCCGTCTGAATCTTGTCGGCCACTTCCGGCTGACGAGCCATGCTCTCCAGCGCGGACGAGCCGATCTTTCCGATGCCGTAACCGGCACCGATGATCGTCAGAGCGGCACCAATCGCGCCACCGCTGAACGAGGCTGGACCTTCGGCGGCCGTTGCCACGACCCCCATCGCCAACAAGGCCGCAATGGCCAACGAACAAATTTGGAATGCCTTTGCCACTGTGTCGTCTCCTCTGAAACTAGGTTGTCGGGGCCAAACCCCGAGTTGCCAATGAACCGATTTCGTTTTTCGTAGCCGCGCTCGCCAGAGTGCGACTACCTGCTAGTGCGGATGCACCGCCGTCCCGATAAACAACGTCGCCAAGAAGGCGAAGATGTACGCCTGCAAAAACGCCACAAATAACTCCAGCATCCCGACGCCGATTTGGGCCGCGATGCTCGCGGGAGTCACCACGTAAAACAGGGGATTACTGATCGCAAAAGTCGCGATGAATCCCAAGAACACAGCGATGACCGTGTGGCCGGCCATGATGTTCGCGAACAAACGGACGGCCAACACGCCATGCTTGATGAACAGGCCAAGCAGCTCGATACACCAGATCATCGGAATCAACAGAGGCTTCATGATGGCCGGAACATCCATGGTTGGGCAAAGCGCCTTCCAGAACCCGCCAAAACTCAGTTCTTTCGAGCCGTAGAAGACAGTCGCTCCGAATGCTGTGACGGCCAATGCGCCGGTGACGTTGATCTCGCCCGTCGCCGAACCGAGCCAGGGAATCGCACCGAGCAAATTGCAGATCAGAACGTAAAAGAAGCAACTCCAAATGAACGGCAGATACTTGTCCGCCGGATGAGCATGCTCGGCCGCCGCATATGCGTGGCCGTGATGCCCATGATCGTCGCTACCGTGCCCGTAGTCGTCGTGACCGTGATGGCCTTCGCCGATCGTCGGGCGGACGACGTTGTCCCTCATGTAAACAGCCAGCATTTCCCAAAAGTTCCACCACCGACCGCTGACTGGCCGACCTCCAGAAACTCGCTTGGCTAAGCCGGTTCCGATCCAAAACACAATCAACGCGGCGACCAACTGCAGAACCATGAATTTGGTCAGATGCAGCGGACCGAGGTGCGGCAACGGCCATTCGCCTCCGAGGAATTGCGGTACCTCGAAGTACTCGTAGTCGCGAACGTGATGGAAAGTATCCCCAGCCATCGGGGCAAACTCCAAACTCGGAAACAAGGACGACCGGGAACTTGGACCGCTACGCGATTGGCTGCGACGGAATGCTCGAGGTGTTCGCCTCTGGCGATCTCACGATGAGCAGCGTCTCAACCAACAGCGTCACGGAATAAAACACAACGAGCCAACTCAGGAACTCTTTCAGTCCCAAGTCGGCTCGAATTTCATGCAACAGCAGCGTCGCCACCAGGACGACGAACATCCGCAAGCCGGAACCCGCGAGAAACGCATACGCTTTGTTCTTCGCGAACTCAAAGTACGGAATCGCGAAGAACAATAAGCAACCCGGCAGCCAACACATCAACGCCGAGTAGGTCAGCCCCTCCAGCCCCAACATCCCAGCCAGTCCGTAAGCGGGACCGGCGAGCACAACCCACAGCGCAGCGGCGCAGGCGGTGAGAACACCACAGCGCTGCCACGGAGTTTGAGTCGTTGGAAGTGACGTCATTGTTGCGAAGGACCAGAGTTATCGGATGTCTTCTCTGCCGAACTTGAAGAAGGCCCCTTGGGTGGCGGCGTCAGTCGTTTGATCAACTGAACGAAACTCGTACCCGCCACGAAGAGTCCGAAACAAGCACCAAGCACTGTCAACCACGGGGAGATTCCCCAGCGCCTGTCCAACCAAAACCCCGCACCGGCCGGCAGAGCCATTTCTAGCGCGATGGTGGTGATTTGATGCACCCATCGCGAAGCAACGACCATCGGAGGCTCGGAATCCTGGCGTGGCATACTCACACCGCCTCCAGGGACCGACGGAAAGGGGCGGAGAGTAGTGGTGGCTTTTCAGCCGAGCAAGCGACCGGTTACAGGTTTGCAAAAAAATTCTTAGGCTGCGGATCGGCGACTTCTCACGGCCGGGAATTGGCCTTTGACTCCTGCCGCTTGCCGGCTTGATACAGCTCTTCCATTTCCTGAAGCGTTGCGTCGCGGATGCTGCGGCCTTGGGCCTGCAAAGCCTCTTCGATGAACCGCACGCGGCGTTCAAACTTGGCATTGCTGCGGCGGAGGGCTTCTTCCGGGTTGATCTTCCAGCGTCGAGCCAGATTAGCGACCACGAACAGCACGTCGCCGAATTCCGATTCAATTCGATCCCGCTGAGCTGTGTCAGTAATCGGCTCGTCGGGGACGGGAGACATCTCGACCGACGCCGCCATTTGTGGGATTTGGCCGTCGGCAAACAGTTCTTGGGAGAGTTCGTTGATCTCCTCTCGCAGTTTGTCGAACAGCATCGCTCGATGCGGAAAGTCATAGCCGACACGAGCCGCTTTGTCGGAGATTCGCGTACAGCGAGCCAAAGCCGGCAGCGCGGCCGGCAGTCCGTCGAAGATCGAATCCCGTTGCTTCTCGTGTTGCTTCGCGCGGTCCCAGTTGGTCAAGACCTCCTCGGCCGTGTGCACTTTTGCGGTGTCGAAGACGTGCGGGTGCCGTTCGATCATCTTGCGGGTGATGACGTCGAGGACTTGCTCGATGCCGAACCGCTGCTCGTCGCGGCCGATTTGAGCATCGAGCACGACCTGCAGCAGCACGTCGCCAAGTTCTTCGACGATGGCCGTGTCGTCCCGCGAGTCAATCGCTTCCAGCAGCTCGTAAGTTTCTTCGAGCGTGAACGGCTTGATGGTCTCCAGCGTCTGCTGCCGATCCCACGGACAGCCGGTTGGCGAGCGGAGCTTCGCGATGACCTCGCACAGCCGCGCGAATGCGGCTCCTACCGACGGCAAGTCGGGCGGCTTTCCAAACTGAGACGGATCGGGTGCGGACATGAGGCGATACGTTGGCAAGCCGAGCCATCATTCGCAAGCGGTCTGTCCCTACGCGGCTTGCCACGTGGATTCGAACTGCCGCATCTCTGGCGACAAGAGAACGCGGTTGACGTCCAAAACCGCGACCAGTTGGTCGTCGTATTCGACGATCCCGTTCAAGAACCTGGTGAATGCTCCGGTCGCAAGCGTCGAAGTCGGTTGCAGGTCTCCGGCCGCGAGGCACCGAACTCCGATCACGCGATCGACGATCCAGACGGTGGTGATTTCCTCAAGCGTCGAACGGACCACAATCAACCATTGCGACGCGGAACTCTCAACAGCAGCAAGTCCCAGCAGTGAGCGCAGGTCAACGACCAACAGCACATCGCCTCACGGAAGAATCCTCATCTTCCGGTGGCTGCGTACCGGACGATAATCCCAGCGTTTCGCGGGCGATCTTCGCGGCCAGTTCGTACAGGCTGAGTTCTACACCGGGGGCTCTGCGGAGGGAGGCGGCTCTTCGGAAGCCAAGGCCGGTTCCGAAGGTGGACTGGTGGCTTCAGATCTTTCACGCGGCACCAACGGAAACGCATCTCCCTCAGAGAGCGAGACCAAGGGAGGCTCAGAGGCGTCCGGGTTGATGGGATCGGCCAGCGACGGCTATTCGTAGTCAACTGATCCGCGCGGATCGTCGTCGCTCGCGACAGCCGGCGCGCATTCGGGCCGATCCTCGTAGGCATGACGAGAACCGGAAAAGTGTCGGCAACCCCACAATTCGCAAAATGTAATCGTCGCGATCGAGAACGGAGTCCGAACACAGCGGCTGAAACGGACAAACGGAGATGTCATGTCGCACCACTCCTGCGAGCGATACGGCATCTCGCCGACATTCCGCGCAGCGAACATGCGGAACATGGCTATTCAACCGCGCGAAACCAAGGTGGCGAATGTGTCGTACCGCCCAACCGTCGATTGCCAAATGCCCTTCTCGGCCTGCGACAACAGACGCAGCCAGCGCTGAGCCGGCACAATGCGACAACGCTTGGTCCCATTTGCACGCTTTTGAGAAGCCCGACGGCTGTGAAATTGCGATTCGCCCCTGTCGTCTGGCAGAATCCTCGCCCCAACCCACTTTGTCGGACTCGGAGCTTCCACGATGCACATCCAAGACGGCGTACTCAGTCCGGTCGTCTGTGCCGCCACCGGAGCGATCTCGCTCGGAACAGTTGGTTACAGCGTGCATCGGCTCAAGCAATCTGTCGGGGATCGGACGATCCCGCTGACCGGCATGATGGCCGCACTGGTCTTTGCGGGGCAGATGGTCAACTTCCCGATCGGTGCTCCGGTGAGCGGTCACCTGCTCGGCGGCGTGCTGGCCGCGGCGGTTGTCGGGCCGTGGGCCGGTTGTGTCGCGATGACGCTGGTGCTGTTCGTGCAATGGGCGTTGTTCTCGGACGGTGGTTTGTTCGCTCTCGGCGCGAACGTGCTGCACATGGCGGTGATCGGAGCCTGGGGCGGCCACGCCGTCCGGATGTTCGTGCAACGGTTTTTTGGAGGCAGCCGCAAGGGAATCGTCATCGGTTCAGTGATTGCTGCGTGGGCCACCGTGATGGCGGCAGCGGCTCTGTTCTGTTTGGAGTTTCGGCTCTCGTGGCCATCTCGCGAGATCGACTTCTCAAAAGTCTTCACGCTGATGGTCAGCTTTCATTCGCTGATCGGACTTGGTGAGGCGCTAATCACCGGAGTCGCGATCAGCTTCGTGCTGAATCAGCGACCGGAGTTGATCTGGAAGATGGGCACTCTTGCCCGTCCACACGAAGGGGCGGGCAAGAGTGTCCATCCTCCGATCGCGACGATCACTCGTACGCTCGTCGCCGGACTCGTCATCGCGCTGGCGATCGCCTCGTTCCTCTCACCGTTCGCATCGAGCTTCGACGATGGACTCGAAGCGGTGCTCGGCAAGCTCAACCTCGAACTGAATCTCACCGGCAGCGTTCCGGGGTTGCTCGAAGACTACGACAGAATTCCCGTTCCGGTCGCCGCGTGGCAGTCGATCGCGGTTTCGTTCGCCGGCATTGGCGGAACGCTCGCCGTTTTCGTCCTCGCGTGGCTGTTGGGCAAGGCACTGCCTGCCGCGCCGCCACAACTCAGCGAGGCCGCCGGTGAGTGATTTTCTCGATCGCTTCGGACGTGGCCAGTCAATGTGTCATCGGTGGCCGCCGTTCGCAAAACTCTTCACCGCGATCGCGATGATTCTCGCGGCGACGTGCGTGCCGATCACACACGGCCCGCTGGTTGGAATCGTCGCCTGCGTGATTTTCTTCGCCCACACGTTGGCGAGAATTCCGCTGGCATACGTCTGTCGCCGGTTGCTCTTCTTTTGGCCAACTTTGTTTTTGATGGCGATTAGCCTGCCGCTGTCGCAGGCCGGTCAAAAAGGTTGGCTGCTGTTCGTGACGATCTTCGTGCGCGGGACGTTGTCGTTCAGCACGGCGTTGTGGCTGGTCAACGTGATGCCGTTCGATCAACTGCTCGCAACGCTGCGCCACTTGCGAGTCCCCGACGTGCTCTTGGCGATTGTCTCGCTAATGTATCGTTTTCTGTTCGTGCTGTGGGACGAACTGGATCGGATGCGCACGGCTCGCTCCGCCCGAATGTTTCGCAAGCCGACGTTGTGGGAGACGTGGCGATCCGCCGCGCATCTTGTCGGTCGTCTGCTGATCCGTGCGCTCGATCGAGCGGATCGAATTCACGGCGCGATGCTCGCCCGCGGTTGGGACGGCCGCACACGCTGGATCGAACAGCGGCGGGAGGATCGCCCGTGACGGAATCAAGTGTCATCTCCTCACCATCTGCTGTGCGTGTCGAGCGACTTTCGTTTCGATATCCCGGCGGCCCCGACGTGCTGACCGACATCAGTTTCACGATCGCCCCCGGTGAGATCATCGGCCTCGTCGGACCCAGCGGAGCTGGCAAGTCCACGCTGCTGCAACACCTCAACGGCCTGCTGCCGAGCAAGCTCCCGGACACCTCCACTCTCCCTTTGGAAGCGGACACCAGGCAGGGTGTCTTCATCGACAACATTCCTGTCGCGCGAAAAACCATTGCTGAGATTCGCCGTCGCGTTGGCTTCTTGTTTCAAGATCCCGACGACCAACTCTTCTGCCCGACGGTCTTCGAAGATGTCGCCTTCGGCCCGCTGAATTTGGGCTTGTCGGACGACGAAGTGCGGCAGCGCGTGCGTGGCAGCCTGGCCTCTGTCGGACTCGCCGGTTACGAACCGCGCAGCACGCTGCGGTTGAGTCTTGGTGAGCGCAAGCGAGTCTGTCTCGCTGGAGTCTTCGCGTGCCAACCCAGCGTGCTCACGCTGGACGAACCCTTTAGCAGTCTCGACCCGCGAGCACGTCGCACACTGATCGCGATCCTCAGACAGTTTTCGGGCAGCCAAATCATCGCGACGCACGACTTGGACATCGTCGTCGATCTTTGCCATCGAGTTCTGTTGCTTGATGGCGGCCAACTTCGCGCCGCTGGTCAGACGCGCGACATCCTCGGCAACGAGGCGCTCATGGAACGCCATGGCCTCGAAGTTCCCTGGCGACTGCGACAAAAGTGACGCTTCGTACGCACTCTTCGGTGATGGCGCTGCTACTTCTTGGATTGATCCTGCGGCATCACATTCGCCGGCATCTTGGCACCCTTTGGCAGATGCTTCTGGCTTTCTGGGTTATTGACTTCCTTCTGGATCACGGCGGGATCAACGACGGGTACATTGCTCGGATCGGCCGGACCAAGTTCCGAGGCCCCGCATCCCGCAAAGACGAGCACGCCAAGCATCAATCCACTGGCCACGACCGAGCGTTTCAGATTCATCATTTTCGCTGTCCTTTTTTGTTGTGCTGAGAAACTCAAAATATGCTTACTGCACACATCTGTCCAACAACTCTCAGTTGAAGTGGCTCAAAGAGAGACCGGAACAAAGCCTCCATCCGTTTGGCGCAGTTTGAATCGTTGGCGGTCACTGAGTTCGCGAGCGTCCCGTGCGATGACTTTCACTCTGAAGTCGATTGACCTGATCTCGCCATTGCTGCATTTCATACACCAGCCCCAATTGTTCGTAGAATTGCGTCATTCGCTGGCAAATTTCAAGCTGGGCCGGTGTCTCCAGCATTCGGCGCAGCGGTGAGTGAACGTCTTCCTCCATCAGCAATTCGACTTGTTTTGCCTGCCCCCTCATGGTTTCCGCTGCACTTTCGTCGCCGGCTTTTGCCAAACATCGTGCGAGTCGATACTGAATTCTCCAATCCGCCTGGCCTGGCCAAACGGCGATCACCTCTCGATAGCCGCGGACCGCCCGGCCGTAGTCTCGCGCGACTTCGTCGGCAAGAATGGCACCCAAGCGGGAATGCTCATATCCCACAACCTCACCAGGCCACGCTCGGTAGTGTTTCAACGCGTTGTCAAATTCACCCAGGTCAAACAACACTTGGGTCAAAGTTGCCACGAAGAAGGGTTCTTGCAGCGGTGCTTCTGCCACATCCAACGCTTTTTGCAGCAGCAGCAGGGCCGCTTTTGGATCTCCTTCGAGGGAATACCACCGCGCAACGGCAGCATGGTTCAAAGCCGCGCTGGGTTCTCGATCACGAAACGTTTCCAGCCGTCGGAGTTCCATGACCGCAGTATGAACCGCTCCCGGTACGAGGAATCCCATCAGTTGATCGATCTCAGGATTTGCCGTCGCGGGGTAGAACTGACTCATGTACCACTCGCGCAACCGAAAGGGACGTTGCTCGGAGGGCGTCGACTCCAGGACTTTTCGAAATTGCGGCTCGGCAAGATGTGATCTTCCCGTGAGGTCATGCAGTTTCCAGAGCACATAATGGGCATCAACGTTGTTCGGATCAGTCGCCATCGCTTCACGCAATAGGGACTCCGCCCGTTGCGGTTGCAACCGAGCAAACAAAGACATCCGCGCCTCTTGAATACGAGCCGCCGGGAACAGTGGCGACTCACGCTGGACGTGCCCCAACTGCTGGATCGCTGACGAGATGGCACGCTCTGGATCCAACCTCGCATCTTTGAAAAATGCCTCGGCCAGATTGAGGCGTGCAGAATCATCGGAAGGGAAGACGTTCAGATAGGTTTGCAGTTCGCTCCTCACCGCCCGCCAGTCTTGAATTCGAATCGCGCGTTGCGCCCGATCATGTGCCCGCAGCGCGACAACGTGAGTCACGCCGAAGTAACCTCCGGCACTCAGTATCCCGACCGCGATGAGTGCCCAAACCCGAATCTTCACGGTGTCGGAACTCCCTTGACCGGCGGCAACAGGGGGCGTCCTTCGATCGCCAACCAATAACGGTCCACGGCAATTTTGTCGTGCCGAACGACTTCGCCAGATTGCCAGCGGATCTCAACCGTCACGGGGTCGCTCCAGTCTCCAAGGCCAATCAGCAGCCGTGAATCACTTGCACACAGATAGCTTCCTCCGCCGACGCTCATGCTAAAGATTCGCCGTGGACCGGCCTCGACGATCACCTGTGTTCCATGCGGAGGGAGACGGTCAGCCCGTTGCAATTCGATGCCCAGAAAATGATTTCGTGTGACCGTTTCATTGCGAAGCAGCGCGATAGGGCGATCGAGATGCGTCACCAGCAAATCCAAGTCACCGTCGTTGTCATAATCCGCTCCGGCCGCACCGCGCCCCACATAAAGGTGTCGGAAATAATCACCCGCTCGGCTTCCCACGTCATCGAATCGAGCCTGGCCATCATTGTGCAGAATCTGCGGAAGCATCTCGAAGGGTTTGTGCGCGGGCCCCAAGACGTGACCATTTGCGATAAACAGATCCGAACTGCCATCACGGTCGTAGTCGAAGGCCACGGTCCCGAATCCGAGCCGATCGTAACTCATGGCAACAATTCGTGACCGGCGACTGTCATCTTCAAATTGAAGTCCTCCCAGGTTCCGGTACAGAGTGTTTTTCTGGGCATAGAAATTCGTCACGAAGATGTCGTAAAAACCGTTGTTGTCGAAATCGGCACAGGTGACCCCCATGCTCGCTTCATTTTGCCCCATGTCGCTGACGGCGCAGCCCGCAATGGGCGCGACATTGCGGTATCTCGGAAGCCCTCCCACCACATCGGGATGACCTGCTCGATCACGACTCGCGAGACGCTGAAACAGGAAATTCGGCGTCATGTCATTGGCAACGTAGATTTCGTTCTGGCCATCCAGATCGAAGTCGAGGACCGTCACTCCCAGTCCCTTGCCATTAGGGATCGCGATTCCAACTTCATCGGACACATCGCGAAATTTGCCATCGCCAAGATTTAGAAACAGCCGATCGCTGACCGCTTCGTAATGCCCCGGGCCACAGTACCCGGCGACGCCATTGAAACGGCAATGCTGCTGATTCTCAAACGTGACATCCAAGTAGTTCACCACATACAGATCGAGAATTCGATCATCGTTGATGTCCAACCACACCACACTCGCACCCCAGAGTTCATTCAGCGTGCCCGATTCCGGAGTCGCGTCGGAAAAGGTTCCGTCACCGAGATTGTGCAACAACATGCTCGTCCGATAGCCGGTCACATAGAGGTCTTCAAATCCATCGCCGTCAAAATCGCCAACGGCGCAGCCCTGCCCATATCCGGTCGTACCTGCCGATGCGGCACCCGAGATCTCCTCAAAACCTTGTCCTCCCCGATTGTGAAATAGCACATCGGCGTGACGCTTCGGTCCCAAAGTTCCCGCTGCGAGTTCATCGCCATTGACAAGAAACAGGTCCAGCCATCCATCCCGATCAAAGTCAAACCAAGCGGCTCCGCCCCCCATGATTTCGGGAAGGAAATAACGCCCGGGTATGGCGTCGGTATGAAATGAGAATTCAAGACCACTGTTGGCGGTGACTTCGGTGAACAGCGGGAACGACCCAACGTCCGAAGGCTCGTGCCTCGTGAGCACCGCCTTTAAGTCTTCACGGGCCTCACGCAAATCCTGGGCACGCGACTTTTGCGCTCCGCTCAATTCGGCTCCCGCTGGTTCGACTCGGTTCGGCGAGTCTGCATCGCGACATCCCGCGAACGCCAGAAAGGTGCAAATCCCTACCCAGGTGACCCAACGCATGATCTCGACGAGTCCTCAATGCCAAGCAACGTCGCCAAACAACCGACCCCTAGAGATGTTGGAGAATCGCTGCAACAAATGAAAAAGAAAGGACCGTGCGCGAAACGCACACGGCCCTTTCCTGATAGACACAGATCGGAAGTTCAAATCTGCTGTTTTCCAGCAGGAACTGAAGACTCTAGAAATTGGAAACTGGTTCCTGACCATTACGGGTTCCGATGCCCCACCACACCGGGTTGGCCACATTGCTAGAAACCGTCCGCACCGCCCCGTCCGCCATGGCGACATTCACGATCCCTTGATGTTGGCTGCCCGCCGCCATGAGGTTCGAGCCGCCCCAGTCATCGGTATACGAATGACAGGTCTTCTCATTCGGCATCATCGTATGGTTGTAGGCCGAGCCGACTCCCATGAACGACCAAGCCCAAGCTCGACCGCGCATATTCGGGCGGCCACTCAACCCTTTTGTGGGGCTCAAACAATCCAGGCGAGTGTCCTGAGTACTCGCCCCCCCAGCCCAAGTGTGGACTTGCGTTCGCCGCTTGGCCGGGTCTGGGTCAGAGCCAGGTTGGCTTGGCATGTAGTCAATTTGAATTTCGGCATACAGTGCCGTCTGGCTCAAGCCGTCGCTCACTTTGCCGGTGTGCACAGACTGGTCGCTTCTGAGCCAGTGGCTTGCCGGTGCGCCTGCCCCCTGTACGAACGATGCGACACCATTGTGATTGCCGTTCCCCGCGCCGATATTCGCCCCACCCGTGTGATTGATATGCGACGTTCCATGATTGATCGCATAGCTGAAATTCGCCTGTCCGCTGGCGACCACGTTCGGTTCCGAGGGGCAAAGAAACATTGGGAACCGTACGCTCTGGGTTCTGATGTTTGGGTTTCCGCCACCACAATTCCAACCACCTGGATCAAATGCACCGCAGTCGGTCACCAAGTCAGTCAGCTTAAAGTTCGCAGTCTGTTCAAGGAACGGAAGCAGGAAAACCTTGTCCGAGAAAGCTCCGCGAAAATTGTCATTGCCACTCCAAGAGATGCTGACAGGAAACTGCTTTGCTTGGTCATGATAATTGTGAAAGGCGAGGCCAATCTGCTTGAGATTATTCTTGCACTGAGAGCGCCGAGCTGCCTCGCGCGCCTGTTGGACAGCCGGGAGCAGCAGCGCAATCAGAACAGCGATGATGGCGATAACGACCAACAACTCAATCAACGTGAAACCGAATCGAAAGCGAAGTCTGGACACAAGAACCTCCGGGCCCGAAACAAAGACAAAATAGAATCTTTCGGGCGTACTCGCTTCGTCAGGCCGTTTTTAGGGCTGCCCGATTTTGTCATCTCGGCCATCAATCAGATTTTTGAAACGACTAATAACTCGTCAACCAGCAACTGCATCGGTCCGACGTTCATGAGCGTCCCGTTTTTGAACGTACATGTCAAACATCAATTCACAGTTTTCTTGACTTTGTCGCGTGAGAACCGCAGGTTTAACTCAACGGAAGCATCGTGAAATGCCTCACATGAGCAGTCTCGGACCCCTCGACGGATCAATCTGTCCTTTCGCAAGATCGTTCTGCCCGCAGTGAAGTTCTCTAAGCCATGGATGGTTCTTGTGTTTTTTCGGGTGAACCGAGTGAGCTTGTTTAGGAAAGGCGAAAACTTCTTTTTTCAACACGGCTTTCACCAGCGACTTTGACAGGAAAAGCAGAGTTTCCGTGTCGTCGGGCCCAGCTATTGGCAAGTTTTCCAAAACCCGATTCAAGGCTCCTGGATGTCAACATTTGACCTCTGAAGCTCGCGAAGATATTGCAGTATTTTCTCTGAATCTGCGGTATTGAGACATCATTAACCGCTTGATCTCGACGGTTGATCGCGGATCTTGAAGCCAAGTGGGAGGCAGAATTCTCCGAATCGTGTGAGCGACGAGAACGATTTCGCCCTGCCATCCACGATCGGTAACTGGTTGCTACTCGCTGGATACTTTTGGATCGGAATGCAACTCGATTAGAGCTTCGTTCTTGGAAGCATCGCGATCCACGGTGATCGACAATCCAGATGTTGAGATACTGGCGTACTTGGCTGGCGATGTCATTCGTGGAGGCGACGCCCCCGCCTGCATCGCGAATTGCGTCACCGTGACGCGATAACGGCCGACGAAAGCGTGGTCGACGTAATTGCCATCGATGTCGGTGCGCAGAATGAAGTCGCCGTCCTGCCCAATGAAACCTGCTGATTGGGGAACACCTGCTCGAACAGGCAACGCCATGAGTTGTCCGCCACGAAGCGGCTCACCATCCAGCGTGACCTTTCCCCGAAAGGTCGCCTTGGCGGGCAGCAAAACGGAGTGCCACCATTTCTCGCCCCCTTCGAACGCCCACCAGTACACTCCCCCGGACCCAATAACCGCCAAACAGAGCGCGATCATTAGCAGACGGCACCAAGGGGTTTTTGCTCCGCCTGCTGCGGAACCAGATGTCTTGGGACTGTCTTCCGAAGTTGCCAGCCCGCTCATTGTAGCTTCCCTCGGTTAAGGACTCGCGGATAAGGGTCCGCCTTGTCCGGTGGTTCAATCACCACATACTGATGACCCGGCACGAGTGGCTCAAGTGTTTGGTAGCTGCCATTCGGCCAATGAATGGAAACAACAATTGGTTCGTTGGACTGGGCAGCGACGAGGACTTGCCGGAGATCGTGCGCTGAAAGGTAGCTACCGCCACCGCGAACGATACGGACTTGTGATGTTCCCGTCGGATCGTCGACGACCAGTCTGGAACCGACGGCGTCGCGATTGGAGCCTGTTCCAACCAGACAGATTTGGAGGATTCGCGACACTGCCTCTGGTGGAGCACGGTTGAGATTTCGCAAGACCGCAGGAGCCGCGTCCTGGTGACCGACCACGACATCAACGGCACCGTCGTTATCCAGATCGCCGACCGAGAGTCCGCGCGCGCACCCACGCGACTCGAAAAACTTCCCAGCGGCAACTCCGAGAAAGTCGAAGCGTTTTCCGTTGTTTCTCCAAACGAGTGCCGGTTGCTCGTAGGCAGAATCTTGCCCGAGTTCACGTCGGTTATTGTCGACGTGACCATTGACGACAATCACATCCAACTGGCGATCCAGATCAAAGTCGGCAAACAGAGTCCCCCATCCGACCCACGGAAGCGATTCGCGAGCCAGTCCGCGTTGATGGGCCACTTCATCAAAGAACTCGCCTCGCAAGTTCTCGTAGAGCGCGTTGTGTTCGTCCTCGAAGTTGGTCGCGAAAAAATCCAGCCAGCCGTCGCCGTTCATGTCGGCCGCATCGACTCCCATGCTGGCTTGCATGTTTCCGACATAATCGTAGGCCGCACCCATGAGCTCACCCACACTCTCGAACTTTGTGCCTCCCCGATTCAGGAAGAGGGAATTCGCTTGCAGATCATTCCCCACGTACAAGTCGATCCAGCCATCGTTGTTTAGATCGGCGGCGACAACGCCCTGACTTCGACCCGCCGCGGTTGCTAACCCCATCACTTCTGTGACATTCTCGAACCGTCCATCTCCCAGGTTTCGGTACAATGCGTCATGCACGGGCTCGATCGAGCGGGGGCTGCAAAACACTCTCACTCCGCGTGCCTGATCTCCGCAAAATGGATTCGTCTCGAGCGACCACTTGCCGTAGTTGCAGACATACAGATCAAGGAATCCGTCGTTGTCGAAGTCCAAACAGGCGGCACTTGTTCCCCATTGAGCGTGACCAACGCCCGCTGACTCGCCAACTTCGTCGAACGTTCCGTCGCCCCGATTCAAATACATTTGATTGGCACCGAAACACGTCACGTACACATCCGGAAAACCATCGTTGTCGAAGTCTCCGACCGCGAGGCCCGCGCTGAATCCCGTATGTCCCAGTCCGGTCTGGTTCGTCACCTCTTCAAAGTGAAGATCGCCGCGATTTCGATAGATTCGATTGCGAGGTGCCTTCCGATTCACATCAACCGGAAATGGCGTCCCCGTCAAAAACATCAAATCCTGCCAGCCGTCGAGATCGAAATCGATCATTCCCAGTCCGCTTCCATTCGCGGCGGGAAATGGTTTATCGAGCGAGTCCCCGGAGACGTGAACGAAATCGATTCCGCTGGATGACGTCACATCCTCGAACCACGCAGGAACATTCGCGCCGTGGTTCGACAAATCAGTCGGCACCGATTTACCGCTTTCAGTCTGAGCGACTCCAGGGCTGCGTTTAGTCGTTGGACCGAGAGGTGCTGGCACCGACTTGTCGTTGCAACCCAACACGCACAGCGCGAACAGCATGACCAGCCGGTTTGATGAGGCATCGTGGAATCCGCGGACGCTGCTTCTCAACGGTGATCTCCTCGTTCCGCGCCACTTCAGAACAACCGAATCGGAATTGTTTCCATCGGAGGCAACGCTCCGTGAATTTTTACGGAATGCCGGAATTGCTGCACGAACGCCTCAGTCGAATCCGAGTCACGAATCTGTTGCATGAGGACTTCGGCTTCTGACCAGTTTCCGGCTTCCGCGAAACGATACGCTCGAATGATCTGCGCCCAGTACGAATGGGGAGCTTCGATTTGCAAGCGATCCACGGCCGATTCGACTTCGCGTTTTCGTCTCAATTGCGCTGTTCGAGCTTGCCAGATCGCGGCTTTCTCGGTGTCTCCCAAGCGTTGATAGATCCGTTGCAGCAGGAACGCCGTCGCCGGTTCCAGCTTGGTGCTGTCCTCCAAGGGTTGTAACCACTCCAGAGCCGTTTGCGCGTGCCCCTCGCGAAGTGCGATATCGGCGAGCGATTCGCGAGCCCGGTGAGACTGCGGCTCCAACTTTACAGCGAGCTCCCAGTTGGCAACCGCCTCTTGCGTTTCGCCAAGCTGCAAGAGCGCCTGGCCGAGCGACACCGCTGCATCGGGCGTGGCGCGTGTCTCCAGACTACGCTTCAAGAGGCCGACCGCCTCGTCACTCCGTCCCAAACTGACCAGCGTGCCGCCGTATGCCGAGAGGAATTCTTCCGGAGAAATGGATAAGCCACGCAGCTCCGGATCGAGTTGCAGAACCTTGCTGAATTCCAAAACGGCCTGCTCTTCGTTCTTCAAATCATTGTGAACGGTTGCCAAGTACAAGTGACCGAGTACCTCGTGAGTCGGAAGCCGTGCCAGTTGGTCCGCCAACTCGAGTGCCTCCTTCAGGCGTCCGATGCGGCTGTTGCACACCATCAATTCGTACAAGACATCCGGGTTCTTGGGATCCAATTGCAGGAACCGGGTCAGGATCGGCGCGGCAAGTGACCATTGGGACTGCACCAAGTAAGACTTCGCCCAGGCATGCAGATCGACCGCGGTTGCCGCTCCGTGCTGCTCAAAAAGTTGAGCGGCCTCTCGCGGCCGACCAACCTTCAAAAGAATGCGTGCGCGAAGTGCAATCGCGCGACTATCAGCAGGATATTCTCGCTGGAATGCACCGACTTCGCGGATCGCGGCGGACACCTCTCCTTTGCTCAGCAATTGCTCGACTGCCGCCAGTGCCTTTTCCTGCCGTCGCGAGATCGACATGAGTACGCCGCTCACCACGGCAATCGCGATCAAGACGAGCAGACCCCACCGTGTCAGCAATCGCCTCACTCGGTCGGAGACATCGTTGTTGGCGCGAGCGGAGCCAACTTTGGCGCGAAGCAATCCGGCCACTGAGCGTCCACGGGGATTCGATGTGTCGGAAGAAACTGAGCGGCCACTCGACCGTCTCGGCACCAACACCATATCGAGGATGCGAAGTGCCATTCAATCGCGGACCCGAAGATCGTCCCGCTCGCGCGATCCGTGCTCCGCAAATCGGCTACTTCCTGCCGAACAACCGGTTGAGCCGTTCCTGGTGGTATTGAAACCGCTCGCGAGACGACATATTCGCGAAGTTCGGACTCGTGCTCGCTGAATCGGTTCGAGCAAGCTCTAACTTACCCACAGGCTCAGTTTTCGTGGAGCCAGTTGGCGATGGCAGACTGATGACCGTGCCACTGCCGCCGTAGCTCATGACGTTGGTTTGCAGTTGGAGATCGGCTTCGAGCGATCGCTGCGGAGAGATTTTCAATTCTTGCAGGACGCCGTGATAGGCCCGCACTGCTTCGCGAGGTTCGATGACTCCGTCGGTGATGTATCGCAGCATCTGAATGAATGCGAGTTGATGTTCGGAGTTGTTGATCTTGCGGCCGAAGAGCGCGACCTTGGCTCCGTACTTTTGAGCCTCGTGGATCAGCAGAAACGCATCGAGCGTTGTTCCGGACCCTCCGCCCAGAATTCCAACGACCAGATGCGGATCGAAGCGGACGAGTTCCTCCATCGCGCGCGGGCCGTGATAAACCATTTTCAAAAACGTCGGCCGCCCGGCACTCGTGACTCCGGCCAGCGAGCGAGCGATCACGTCGTTGATGAAGCCCGGCAACTGATCCGGTGCGACGGCATCGGGGACGTTTGGGTCGAAGATTTCCAGGAAGTAGCGGAACTGTTTTCGTTCGCATTCCTCGCGGAACTCTTTGAACTGGTTGAGCACGTCGGTGTCCAACTCCAACTGGTTGTTGAACGTCACCGAGTACAAGCCAAGATCGGCGCCCAGTCCTCGCTCGCTCGGTTCGCAGTCGAGATGTCCGCACTGCATGTGATCGAGGCTCGCCGTGCGAAACGGCCGAGCGGGCGTCGTGTGAATTCGACCGCCTCGATGAATGTGGACGTCGGTCGCGTCGTTCGCTCGTGCCGCTGGCGTAATGTGCGAGTTGTCGAACAACCGCTCCTGAATCGTCAGCACTTCGCTGGTGCTGGCCGACATCAACACGATGTCGACGACCCCTTGGTCGATCACCTCGCGGATCTGTTGGCGGTACTGAGCCAACGTCTTGAATCGGACTTCGCCATCATGCCGCTCCGGCGACTTGCCCGGAGCGCCGATGGAAAAGCCCATGTCGGCGTCCTTCGCATCCGCGATGATGAACTCTTTACAGCCGCTCGAGTCGGCATGAATCGCGGCCAGCTTGCGGTCGAGTGATTTTTCCATGGACATCGGTCACTTTCTTCTTCGTGGAACCTTCTTGATGTTCGGTTGGTCCCGCCTCGTGTGTTTCACAAAAAACGCAGTTGCTTCTTCCTTCGAAACCGAACTGTCAGCAACTCCGATGGTCAACGCTTCCACTTCCATTTTCCCGGCCACCAACCGGTGATCGTTGAGAAACAGGAATTGAATGGCCGTCGCCAACGCGACTCGTTTGTTGCCATCCACAAACGGGTGGTTCTTGCACAAATGAAACAAGTATGCAGCCGACATCGCAGCCACGCTGGCATGAAGAAACTGCCCACCAAACTGAGCCTGCGGCGTGTGCGTGGCCGATTCCAACAGATGGCGGTCTCTCAACCCATCGCTGTCACCGAAGTCGTCGATCATGCGTCGATGGATGGCCTCCAGATCTTCCGTATTGAGGAATTTGATGGGGTCACTCATTTGGCGAGGCGCTCCAAGACGTCACCCCATTCTGCAACGACTCGGTCCAGAGACGCCTGAAACTTGTCCGGAGGCACTAGCATCGGATTGACCGGAGTCACCACCAGCGCGCCGTTCGTCACCGTCAGGTTGACTTGAGAACCCTCTGACATCCCCAACAATTCCATGATTGGTTTGTCGAGCAACAAGGCGTTGCTGTTGCCGACTCGACGCAGTGTTTTGACCATGATGGCCTCCTTTTGTGGGACTGATGTTAGGCGGGATCATCGGTTGCCACAATGTTGTTTCCGTGACTGTTCCACAGTTCGCCTTGCCGTTGGGATCGCTCGAAGCCGGCCGGTTCGAGTGATACTGTCTCGCCACCAAACCGTTCGCCAAGGAGTTTCACATGCCGATGAAATCGCTCCGTGTCGCCACTTGCCAATTCTCCGTCGAAGGCCAAGTTGACCACAACCGCCGCTGGGTGTTGAAACAGATTCAACAGGCTGCCGAGCAGAAGGCGGACGTCGTTCATTTCTCGGAATGCGCAATCTCAGGTTACGCCGGTGTCGATCTTCCCGGCATCGCCAACTTGGATTGGGAAACACTTGCCAATGCCACGCGCGACATCATGGCTGCCGCGAAACAACATCGTGTTTGGGTGCTGCTTGGCTCGACACATCGGCTCGATGACAAGCACAAGCCGCACAACTGCGTGTACGTCATCAATCCAAAAGGCCAGATCGTCGATCGCTACGACAAACGCTTCTGCACGGGGACCGTCGGCAAGAAATCGACGCTCGACTTGTGCCACTACTCCCCCGGCGATCGCTTTGTGACGTTCCAGGTGAAGGGCATCACTTGCGGAGTTGCCATCTGCTACGACTATCGCTTTCCGGAGCTGTATCGCGGTTACAAACAGCTTGGTGCCGAGGTGTTGTTTCAGTCGTTTCACAACGCTCGCAAAACGGCCGCAGCCGATCCGAAATACAACATCTGGAAGACAGTCGTCCCAGCGACGATGCAATGCCGAGCGGCCGAGAATCATTTCTGGATCAGCGCGAATAACAGCACTGCTCGACCCTCCTGCTGGGGGAGCTTTGCTGTCCGTCCCGATGGCCTGATCGTCGGCCGCTTGCCGCGTCATCGTCCAGGAGTGCTCGTCACCGACATGAAACTCGACCCCGACTGCTTCGATGCCCCCGCCCCGTGGAGGCCCTCCGCGATGAGCGGTCAACTTCACAGCGGCCATTTGGTGGATCATCCCCGCTCGCGAGATGTCACCTCCGTGTGAGAGGTTCCCACACAACTAACCCGAAGCGTCAGCGAGGGCGAACGCTCCAAGTGACTTTGTATTCGGAAGTTTGCAAAACGTTCGCCCTCGCTGACGCTTCGGGTTACGATGGCTAGCCCTGTTGTCTCCCTCCCGTTGACCCGCAGTGCTGAGAACCTTCGATGAACGCATTGCGAAACCTTGTAACTCTGTCGGCCGCGTCCCTTGTGGCGCTCTTGTCGCCATTCCCTGCCGACGCGGACGATGCCGGCGTTGAATTCTTCGAGAAGAGAATCCGTCCGTTGCTGATCGCGCATTGCTCCGAGTGCCACTCGGCCGACGCCAAGAAGTTGGGGGGCGGATTGCTGCTCGACAGCCGCGATGGCGTTCGCAAGGGAGGCGATTCGGGAGCCGCGATCGTGCCGGGTAAGCCGAACGAGAGCCTGCTCATCAAAGCGGTGCGGTACACCGACGATTCGGTGAAGATGCCGCCGAAAGGGAAGCTGCCGGCAGCAGCGATCGCGGACCTCGAAGAGTGGATCAAACGGGGAGCACCCGATCCGCGAGACAAGCCGGTCGCCTCGAAGGCCAACGACTCTTGGAAAGAGGCGATGCGAGATCGCGCTCGCTGGTGGAGCCTGCAACCGGTTCGGAACGAGGAAGTCCCGCGACCGCAGCAGACCGATTGGTCCGATCATCCAGTCGATCGCTTTGTGCTAACTCGATTGGAGCAGAGCGGCCTGAAGCCGGCCGATGCTACCGATCCGCGAACGCTCGTCCGGCGGTTGAGCCTCGTGCTCACCGGACTGCCGCCGACGGCCGATCAAGTTGCCGCGTTCCTGCGCGATCGCGAATCCCGGTCGACCGCTGCGGCCTACGAAGGTCTCGTCGAATCCCTGCTCGACTCGCCGCACTTCGGTGAGCGGTGGGCGCGGCATTGGATGGACGTCGTCCGCTTCACCGAGACTCACGGCAACGAATGGAACTATGAAGTCCATCACGCTTGGAGGTATCGCGATTACCTGATCCGAGCTTTTAACGCTGATGTCCCGTTCGACCAATTTATTCGCGAGCACATCGCGGGCGATCTGCTTCCCAAGCCACGTTGGAACGAGAAAGAACGCTTCAACGAGTCGACCATCGGCACCGGGTTTTACCGCTTCGGCGTGGTCAATCACGATGACTGCATCAGCCTGACATCGTTGGGCTATGACATCGCCGACAATCAGATCGACACGCTGACGAAAGCGTTTCAGGCGACGACAGTCGCGTGTGCTCGCTGCCACAACCACAAGCTCGATGCGGTGTCGATGCAGGACTACTACGGGATGCTCGGCATCCTGCGCAGCTCGCGACTGGTGAGTCACTGTATTGACGCGCCCGACGTGAACGCCAAGCTCACGCAGCGTCTGACCGAATTGAAAACCGTTTTGCGAAAAGAACTCGCCGCTGTCTGGATGCTGGAGACATCACAGGTCGCTCGGTTCATGCAGGCGGCGTTGGCGAAACGAGCGAACCGGCCGGACGCTGCGGAACTCGCAGCGGGCTTGGACGCCAAACGATTGGAGAAATGGATCGCCGTTCTGGCGGCAGAGAAGATGCCACTCGAAGATCCATTCGAGCCGCTGCGAGTTCTCGTCGCCGCGACAATGGCCAATCCCGCCACGGTGCCGGCGGAATGGCAGAAGCTGTCCGAACGGTACGCGAAAGAGGACAGTGAGCGAACCGAATTCAACCGCACGCAGTTCGATTCGTTCGGAGAGTTTCGCCAGCGGGGCGATGTCACGGGCTGGCAGATCAGCGGGCAAGCGCTGCGAAACGATCCTGGGTGCAGCGGTGATTTCGCGCTGCATCCCGATGGCGATGCTCTCGTTCGCGCGGTGTTGCCGGCTGGCTGTTTCACGCACGCACTATCAGACAAGCTCAACGGCACGCTCCGTTCGCCTGTCTTGCCGCTCGGAAAGAAGAACATCAGCTTTCAAGTGCTTGGCCAGCGGAGCAGCGCGGTGCGGCTGGTATCGAACAATTGCCAGTTGAACTACACAAACTACCGAGCGTTGGTCTCCGCCGATCTGCACTGGGAGACGTTTTCGCCTCCCGACGAACGGGACTCGCTGCGGACGTACGCCGAGCTGATGACGATGTTCGACAACCCGAAGTTTCCCGATCAGCTCTCGGCTCTGGGGGGTGACAAAGACAACTACAAAGTGCCGTGGGACAAGGCGGCGGAGAATCCACGATCGTACTTCGGCATCACGCGGGTCGTGCTGCACGACGGGGCGGAGCCACCGCGAGCGGAAGTCTCACATCTGCGTCCGTTGTTTGCCGGGGATGGGCACGTTGAAAATGTGTCCCACGTTGTCAGCCGTTACGTCACCGTGATCGAAGCCGCTTTGCAAGCTTGGACCGACGAGCGTGCGACCGACGAGGATGCCCGGTGGATCGATACGTTGCTGCGACGCGAACTGCTGGCCAATCAGGTCGGCTCGTCGCCGCGATTGGCGGAGTTGGCGAAGGAATATCGTCAGGCGGAAGCCCAGCTCGCATTGCCGCGAGTCATCGCGGGAGTCGGAGAATCCGGCCAAGGGTACGATCAACCGATCTTCACTCGGGGCGACGTCGCGAAACCCGGCGAGATTGCGCCGCGCCGATTCCTCGAAGTGCTATCGAAGTCCGACGAGGCGGATGTGTCTCGCATTCGAACCGACGCGGGACGCGTCGGCCACGCCAGCAGCGGCCGGTTGGAACTCGCCAATCAGATCGCCAGTCCGAGTAACCCACTCACCGCGCGAGTGATCGTGAATCGCGTTTGGCATCACCTGTTCGGAACGGGACTCGTCCGTACAGTCGATGACTTCGGTCATGTCGGCGAGCTGCCATCGCATCCGGAACTGCTCGACCATTTGGCGACTCGATTCGTGGCCGAAGGCTGGTCGATGAAGAAGTTGATCCGGTCGCTGGTGCTGACGCGGACATTTCAGTTGTCGAATCAACCGTCCGTCGCGTCGCGGGAGGTCGATCCGCAGAACCGGCTGTTGCAGCATTATCCGGCTCGACGCCTAGAAGCCGAGGCGATCCGCGATTCGATCCTGTTCGCGAGCGGCCGGCTTGATCGCACCCTCTTCGGTCACAGCGTGCAGCCGTTCCGGGATAAGGACTACGCTGACCGCCGCCTCTTCGCCGGCCCGCTGGACGGCCACGGCCGCCGCAGCATTTACATCAAGAACAATCTGATGGAAGGCCCGAAGTTTCTCGAAGCGTTCAACTTCCCCGGAGGCAAGGTGACTCAAGGCCGCCGCGACATCACCAACGTCCCGGCTCAGGCGCTGGCGTTGCTCAACGATCCGTTTGTGTTGCAGCAAGCCGATGTCTGGGCCAAATCGTTGGTCGCTCGCGCGGACGAATCGGTCGCGGAACGCCTGCAAGCGATGTTCGAGACTGCCTGCCAACGCTCGCTCTCAACCGACGAGCAAGCCCGATTCGAGCGAGCTGTCGAGCAAATTGCCGAACTCCGGGGAGTCGCCGCAGCCGAGATCCTCACGAGCCAAGCGGTTTGGAAAGACGTCGCTCACAGTGTTTTCAATCTCAAGGAATTCATCTACATGCCGTGAACTCGGTACGATGGATTGATACCCAACGGGAGCCTTTCGCAATGTCGTCCGATGCCGACAAAATGCAGCCGTGTGTTCAAGCCCATCAAGCCGCCGACGACGCCGATGCGCGCGACCTGATGCCACTGACTCTTCAGCAACGCGGGAGGTTGGTTATGGCCGCCTGCTGATCCTCAGCGGCGATTTTGCGCAGCCGTCGCGCTGCAGGTCTGCCAGTGGATCAACCTGCCCCCTGGCCGGAATCCACTTGGCAATTCTTGAAAACACAGGCCCGAAATGCCCGACGAACAGCGAACCCTTGATGCGGCGATCACCGCTCAACAAATCGCCGCCAAATTAGACGCGCAGCAGTTGCCCTACGCGTTTGGTGAAGCGATTGCGTTGGGATATTGGGCCACGCCGCGCGGAACGGTCGACGTGGACCCGACGTTGTTTCTTCCGCACGACCAGCCGACGGCGTGCCTGAAAATGTTGCGGGATTTGGAGTGTGAGTTTTCAGACGTTGAGATCAGTCCGTCGCTGTTGGAACACGGATTCTGCCGCGTCAGGCGACATGGTATTCGGGTGGACGCGTTCCTGCCGTTGATCGACTTTTATGAGTGCGCTCGGCAACGACGAAGGCAAGTCGACCTGGAAGGGCAGCCGATCTTTGTGTGGGATGCCGAAACACTCTGTGTCTTCAAAATGATGTTCTTTCGTCGCAAAGATTTGACCGACGTCGAACAATTCGTGAGAACTCAAGGCTCGCAACTGGGTCGGGTATGGATTCGACAGCGGCTGACCGAGTTGTATGGAGTTCGTGCCCCCCGCCTCTCTCAATGGAACGAACGCGTCGAGGAGACTTCCGCGCCATGAACACTTTCACTTATGCAAAATGTCCTGGGCGGCGCTCGATGCCCCACAGTCGGCGCGAGATGTTGACGATGGTGGCGAACGGGTTCGGAGCACTCGCGTTGACGGGACTGCTGGCTGAGCACGGCGCGGCTGCTGAATCGTCATTGGCCACGCCGTCCGCGTTGCCCTCGCCGCATTTCCAGCCGAAGGCCAAGCAGGTCATCTTTTGTTTCATGGACGGAGGGGTCTCGCACGTCGATTCGTTCGATCCAAAATCGAAGCTCGATGAACTCGATGGCAAGCCATTTCTCGATTCGAAGAACCCGACGGCCAATGGGAATCGGCAGTGGCTCAAGAGTCCGTGGCCGTTTCGGAAGCACGGTGACAGCGGGATGCCGATCAGCAGTTTGTTTCCGCATATCGCAGCACATGCCGATGATCTCGCCGTGATCCGTTCGATGAAGGCGGACTTGCCGATTCACTCGACCGGCGTGTTGTTCCTGCACACCGGGTCGAACAATGCCGGCCGGCCGAGCCTTGGTTCGTGGGTCAACTACGGCCTCGGCAACGAGAGCCGCAATCTGCCGGGTTTCGTCGTGCTCAGTTTCGGTGTCGTCCCGTGTGGCGGATTCGAAAATTATTCGAGCGGCTTTCTGCCGGCGAATCAACAGGCGACGATGCTGAATGCCGATGGCGTGCCGCTCGATAATCTGACGCCGGCCGACAAGAACTCACGGATTCAGCAAGCGAAGCTCGCGCTGTTGCGCGGACAAGACGAGTCGTTCTCGCGGACGCTCGGCGTCGATGACGCGGTCGAGTCGGCGATCAAGAACTACGAGATGGCGTATCGGATGCAGTCGCTCGTGCCGGATGTGCTGGACCTCAGCCGCGAGTCCGAAGCGACGCAGCAACTTTACGGACTTGACTCGAAGGTGCCGTCGCAGCGGCTGTACGGCATTCAGTGTTTGCGAGCACGCCGGCTGATCGAATCGGGGGTGCGGTTCGTCGAGATCACTTGCCCGCCGGGTGCCTCGAACGGCACTTGGGATCAGCACGGCAATCTCAAAGCGGGTCACGAGAAGAACGCGCTCGACACCGATCAAGCGATCGGCGGCCTGATCACCGACCTCAAGCAGCGCGGTTTGTTCGACGAGACGTTGATCGTCTGGGCCGGCGAATTCGGACGGACTCCGCATTCGACCGGTCGCGATGGACGTGATCATCATCCCGAAGGCTTTTCCGTGTGGCTGGCCGGAGGAGGCGTGCGCGGTGGGACGATCTACGGCGCGACCGATGAACTCGGCATGCATTCCGTCGAGAACGTCTGCACGATGCACGATCTGCACGCGACGATCCTGCACCTGCTGGGTCTGGACCACGAACGTCTGACCTTCCGCTTCGCCGGCCGAGATTTTCGTCTGACGGACGTGCATGGCAACGTCGTCCAAGAGGTGCTGGCGTGATGCGAATTCTTCATCCGCAGTCCTGCATGGCCATCCTGCTAGTGTGGCTGCTTGGCTTGGCTCCGATCAGCGCCTCAGCCGATGAACCGTCGGCAAAAGAATCGGAAGCATTCTTCGAGAGCCAGGTGCGGCCGATCCTGGTTGAACATTGCGTTGGCTGCCACGGACCGAAAAAACAAGAGGCCGGACTGCGGCTCGACTCGGCTGCTGGATTGCGAAACGGAAGCGAGAACGGCCTTGTCGTCGTCCCAGGCGATGTCGAACACAGCAAGCTGATCGAGGCCGTCCGGTATGCCGGTTCGACAAAGATGCCTCCCAAAAAAAAGCTGCCCGACCGAGCCATTGAATCACTGACGGCGTGGGTGAAGAGCGGTGCCGTTTGGCCGGCAGAAGCGGCTGACAACGGCGGCAGCATCTCGGAGCGCAGCAAGACTCATTGGGCGTTTCAGCCGGTGAAGGATGTTGCTGTCCCGACGGTGCGGGACCGAGATTGGGCGCGGTCGCCGATCGACGCATTTGTGCTAGCTCGGTTGGAGGCTGCGGGACTCAAGCCAAGTCCACCGGCCGATCGTCGCACGCTAATTCGCCGGGCGACGTTTGATCTGCACGGGCTGCCGCCGACGCCTGACGAAGTCGCGGCGTTTGAGGCGGATGAATCGCCGAATGCCTTCGAGAAGGTCGTGAGCCGACTGCTGGTATCGCCGCGTTACGGTGAGCGTTGGGGACGACATTGGCTCGATGTCGCTCGGTACGCGGACACGAAGGGCTACGTACGGCTGAAGGACAACCCGAACTATCCCTGCTCGTGGACGTACCGCGATTACGTCATTCGCTCGTTCAACGAAGATCTGCCGTTCGACCAATTCGTCGTGCAGCAACTCGCGGCGGATCAACTCGACCTCGGCGACGATCCCCGTCCGCTGGCGGCGATGGGGTTCCTCACGCTGGGTCAGCGGTTTCTCAACAGCCAGAACGACATCATCGACGACCGCATCGACGTGGTGACGCGCGGGTTGCTGGGGCTGACGGTGTCGTGTGCTCGGTGTCACGATCACAAGTTCGATCCGGTGCCGACCCGCGACTACTACTCGCTGCACGGCGTCTTCGCGAGTTCGATTGAGCCGCACGTCCCGCCGATGATCGTGCCGGTCGTCGAGCGACCGCGACACGATGTGTACTTGCAGGAGTTGCAGAAGCGCACTGATCAGTTGCAGCAGTTCTTGCGGACGCAACAAGCGAAGCTGGAAAAGTCGGCTCGCGAGCGGGCGGGCGAGTACTTGCTGGCGGCTCAAAAAGAACAGCTTCAAGCCAACTTTCTTGCGGTCATGTTTCTGATCGATGCTTCAAAAGATTTGAATCCGGTGATGACGCAACGCTGGGGGCAATTGCTCGAACAGACTCGCAAGCGGCATCATCCGGTGCTCGCTCCGTGGCACGCACTGGCGAGTCTTTCATCCACATCGACACTGGACGAGTTCGCCGCGAAATCTCGTGCGGCGATCGCGAAGTGGCGCGACGTGCCCGATCCGAAGCAGCGGCTAAGTTCCGTCGTCGTTCGAGCTTTGGCCGACGCACCGCCGAGCAATCTGGCCGACGTCGCCGCTCGATTCGGCGAGCTGCTTCAACAGGCGGAAGCTCGGTGGATCGAGTCACTCAAAGCCGATCCGACGGGCAAACAACTGGCTGATGCCGACTGGGAAGAGCTGCGGCAACTGCTGTTTGGCGACGACGCTCCGTCAGTGATCCGGCTGACGGAAGTCGAAGAGTTTCTGTTCGTCGACACGACAACGCAGAACCAGCTTCACGATCAACAGCGGCAGGTCGAAGACTGGGTCGCCTCGGCCGGAGCCGCTCCGCACGCGCACGTATTGATCGACGCTGCCGTCCCTGTGACTCCGCGCGTATTCATGCGCGGCAACGCCAGCAATCCGGGAGCCGCCGTGCCTCGGCAGTTCTTGGAGGTGCTGTCTCGCGGCGAACGACACCCGTTTCAACACGGCAGTGGTCGCTTAGAATTGGCTCGCGCGATCGCCGACCGGAACAACCCGCTGACCGCGCGAGTCCTGGTCAATCGTGTCTGGCTGAACCATTTCGGAGCCGGGATCGTCCGCACCCCCAGCGATTTCGGCCTGCGCGGCGAACCGCCGACGCATCCCGAACTGCTCGACCATCTCGCATGGCACTTCATGGCCGAGGGATGGTTCATCAAGAAGTTGCATCGGCGAGTCATGCTGTCGTCGGTCTATCAACAGTCGGGCCGCGACGAATCAAGCCGCGAGGTGGAGCAAGACCCCGAAAACAAACTGTTGTGGAAGTCGAATCGCCGGCGGCTCGATTGGGAAGCGTTGCGCGACTCGCTGCTGGCCGTCTCTGGGAAACTCGACCTGACGATGGGTGGACCGTCAATGAACCAGACGACTCCACCATTCTCAACTCGTCGCACAGTTTACGGGTTCATCGACCGACAGAACTTGCCGAGCGTCATGCGCGCATTCGATTTCGCCGCCCCGGACGCCAGCAGTCCGCAGCGGCATCTGACGACCGTCCCGCAACAAGCACTGTATTTGATGAACAGCCCATTCTTGCGGGATCAAGCCTCTAATTTGTCCGCTCGGTCGGACCTGATTCGCGTCGAACAAACCGAGCAGCGAATCGACGCCGTCTATCGAATGCTCTTCAGCCGCGCCGCTGAACCGGACGAGATCGCCGTCGGAAAGAAGTTTTTCGAGTCGAGCAACAGCGCGACTGCGACATCGTCGCCGGGAGACTCGCCGCATCTGACACGGTGGCAGGAATACTTGCAGACGCTGCTGCTCGCCAATGAGTTTCTGTTTGTGGATTGACGGAGAAACTCGCATGTGGACTCGCCGCGAAATGTTGATCCGTTCGGGCCTGGGGCTCGGGATGCTTGGTCTTACGGACTTGCTGCGTGATGAGTCGGTTCGCGCGGAATTGACGGTCACGCATCCGTTAGCTCCGAAGCCGCCACATTTCGCAGCGAAGGCTCAGCGAGTGATTCATCTTTTTCTGAACGGCGGCGTGTCGCACGTCGATACGTTCGATCCGAAACCGATTCTCGACAAGTATCACGGCCGGCCTCTGCCGACATCGCAACGGACCGAGCGAAAGACGGGTGCCGCGTTTCGTTCGCCGTTCAAGTTCGCGAAGCATGGCCGGAATGGGATCGACGTCAGCGAGTTGTTTCCGCACGTCGCCGACAACATCGACGACGTCTGCGTAATCCGCTCGATGTACGCCGACGTGCCGAATCACGAGCCGTCGTACCTGCTGATGAACTGCGGCGACGGCCGGCAAGCTCGGCCGAGCATGGGGGCATGGGTCACCTACGGCTTGGGGACCGAGAATCAAAACCTGCCGGGCTTCGTCGTGATGTGCCCCGGCGGATATCCCGCGACAGCAGGCCAGAACTGGCGATCGGCGTTCCTGCCGGGAGCGTTTCAGGGGACGTACATCGACTCGCAACACACTCAGCCGGAGAAGTTGATCGAGAACATCCGCAACGATTTCCTGCTGCCGGGCCGACAGCGCGAGCAGCTCGATCTGCTGCGGCAGATCAACGAGCGGCACTTGAGTCGTCGGTCAGGTGACGCGCAGCTCGAAGCCCGCATCCAGTCGTTCGAGCTGGCCTATCGGATGCAGACCGAGGCGACCGAGGCATTCGATGTGACTCGCGAGTCGAAGTTCGCGCGCGAGATGTACGGCGACACGACCTACGGCCGGCAATTGTTGATCTCTCGGCGGTTGCTGGAGCGCGGCGTGCGATTTGTGCAGGTCTGGCAGCGAGCCGGTCAACCTTGGGACGCTCACGACAATCTCGAAACGAATCACCGCGATCTCGCGAAGGAATGCGATCAACCGATCGCCGCGTTGCTGCGCGATCTGAAGCAGCTCGGAATGCTCGACAGCACGCTGGTCATTTTCGGTGGTGAGTTCGGCCGCACGCCGACTGTCGAGATCCCGACGCCGGGTGTTTCGCGCACGCCCAACGGTCGCGACCACAATCACTACGGCTTCTCGATGTGCCTGGCCGGCGGTGGTGTCAAACCGGGCTACGTCCACGGAGCGACCGATGAACTCGGCTGGAACGCGGTCGAGGGGCGGGTCCACATCCACGATCTGCACGCGACGATCCTGCACCTGCTGGGCTTCGACCACGAGCAACTGACCTACCGCTACGCCGGCCGCGATTTCCGCCTGACGGACGTCCATGGAGATGTCGTTCGCGAGATACTGGCCTGAGACGTCCGAACGAGTTCAAGTGGGCGAGTAACAGAATAGGATTTGGACAGCGCGACAGGTCGGCGTATCAACTGGCTCGACCGAACCGCTCGCGATGAAGAGGTTCTGTGATGAGTCGCATTGCTGATTCTCGAAGTCCACAAGCAATCCTGCGTCGAGCCGTCTTGCAGGCCGGGTCGCTCGGCCTGTTGGGTTTGTCGAGTGGTGATGTCGCGGGCTGGCGCGCTCGTGCGGCAGAGGGAACGGCAAGCGGGGCCAAGCATAGTGCCGTCATTTACATTTTTCTGACGGGAGGACTTTCGCAGCACGACTCGTTCGACATGAAGCCGGACGGACCGACGGACTTCAAAGGGGAATTCAATCCGATCGCGACTCGGACGCCGGGAATTCAGATTTGCGAATACATGCCGTTGCTCGCGCAACGGAGTGATCGATGGGCATTGGTGCGATCTCTGACGCACAACAACAACGGGCACGATGCGGCCACGTACATGATGCTGACCGGCAAGTCGGCTGTACCGCCAACGTATCGCTCGATGAAGCCGCAGTCGATCGACGCTCCTAGCATCGCGGCGATTGCCGGAGCGACGTCTGAGCGACGCAATCATCTACCTCCCAGCGTCGTGTTGCCGGAGAAAATGTATCACTCGAATTCAGGAGTGTTTTCCGGTCAATTTGCCGGTCTGCTGGGCAACAAGCACGAACCATGGTTCATCGAGGCGACCGACAAACCGCACGCATATCACTCGTACTCCGGCGCGTTTCCCAAGTATCTCTTCAATCTGCACAAGGGAGAGTCGGCCGACAGATTGGATTGGCGCTTCGAAGTGCCGAATCTCACGCTGCCAGAAGGAGTGCTCGCGCCACGATTCCGCGAACGGCGCAAGATTTTGGACATCGTCGAGAAACAGCAACGGCATCTTGAAGAGACCGCTTCCGTCGGCGGCTATGATCGCATTCGTCAATCGGTCGTCTCGCTGATGGCCGACTCGAAGGTGCGCGAGGCGTTCGATGTGCGCAAGGCCGATCCGAAGATTCTCGAACGCTACGGCGACAATTCTTTCGGCTGGTCATTGCTAATGGCTCGGCGGTTGGTCGAGGCAGGGGTCAACATGGTGCAGGTGAATCTCGGTAACTTCGGTAGCTGGGATTTGCACGGCAACAATTTCCCGATGCTGAAGAACTTCCTGTTTCCTCCCACCGACCTGGCCGTGTCTGCGCTGCTGGATGATTTGCAGGAGAGTGGTCTGTTTGACAGCACGCTGGTGGTCATGGCCGGCGAGTTTGGCCGCACGCCACGCATCAGCCACATCGCTCCCGAGATCTATAAGACCTCCGGCCGAGACCATTGGGGACCAGTCCAAACCGCGTGGTTTGCGGGTGGCGGAGTGCGTGGCGGTGCCGTCATCGGAGCTTCCGATCAAAGCGGAGCCTACCCCACGACCGATCCGCAGAAACCGGAAAACTTCGCCGCCACGATCTATCAGGCGCTCGGCATTCCTTACGAGGCTGTGTGGCATGACGCGACGGGCCGACCGTATCCGGTCTACGAAGCGCAGCCGATTGAGCGGCTTTTCGCCTGACGTGCGACTCGGTTCGCGGCGAAGTAAACTCTCGGCCAACCCGGACCGCTCTTCGGACGGATGATTTCTTGGAAGGAGCCGCTCATGGCCACACCGCGTCCGTTTGCTCATCTGCATTGTCATTCGCAGTTTTCGATGCTCGATGGAGCGAACCGATTGCCGGACCTCGTGGCCAAGGTGAAGGCCGAGGGGATGAACGCGGTCGCGATCACCGATCACGGGAATCTGTGCGGGGCGTTTGAGTTTTACGGCCTCTGCAAAGAGGCGGGAATCAAGCCGATCGTCGGCTACGAGGCATATATCGCTCCTGGAAATCGGCGGGATCGCGGCGCGACGAAGATGAAGGAAGCCAGCTTTCATCTCACGCTGCTGGCCATGAACAAGACGGGGTACTTCAATCTCGTGAAGCTGGCATCAATGGCGTACCTCGAAGGCTTTTATTATCGGCCGCGCATCGACAAGGAGATACTGAAGGCTCACAGCGAGGGGCTGATTTGTCTGTCCGGCTGTGCGGCGTCGGAGCTGTCGCAGTATCTGCTCGGCGAGCGGATGGACGAGGCCAAGAAGCTGATCGAGTGGTACATCGCGACTTTTGGCGACCGCTTCTACATGGAGATTCAAAATGCCGGCCTCGACATCCAGAAACAGTGCATGGACCCGACAGTGGACCTCGCGAGGCAGTACGGTCTGCCGCTCGTCGCGACGAACGATGCGCACTACCTCAACAAGGAGGACGCCGCCGCTCACGACGTGTTGCTGTGCGTCAGCACACGCTCGACGGTCAACGACGAGAAGCGGATGCGTATGGACTGCGATCAGTTCTTCGTCCGCACTCCCGAAGAAATGTACGCAGCGTTTCCCGGCTTCGAGGAAGCGGTCAAGCAATCGCAACTCATTGCCGACCGCGTGGACATCGAACTCGAAAAGAATCCGAAGCACTATCCGAGGTTCACGGCTCCCGACAACCTGACCGACACGCAGTACCTCCGCAAGCTGTGTGAGGAGCGGTTGCCGGTGCGATATGGCGACGACATCACCGACGCGATTCGAGCGCGGCTTGATTTGGAACTCGCGACGATCGAGAAGATGGGCTATTCGAGCTACTTCCTGATCGTGTGGGACTTCGTCCGGTTTGCCGAAGAGAACGACATCCCTTGCGGTGCTCGCGGTTCCGCGTGCGGAGCGATCGTCGCGTACCTGCTGGGCCTCAGCCACGTCTGCCCGCTGGAGTACGACCTGCTGTTCGAGCGATTCCTCGACGCCAGCCGCACCGAGCCGCCCGATATCGACATCGACTTCTGCCGCGACGGCCGGCAGAAAGTCATCGACTACACGAAGGCGAAGTACGGCATCGACAACGTCTGTCAGATCGGCACGTTCGGCACGCTCAAGGCCAAGCTGGCGATCCGCGACGTCGGCCGAGCACTCGGCATCCCGCTGGCCCGCGTCGATCAGATCGCGAAGTCGGTCCCCGATGAACTCAACATCAAGCTCAAGGACGCCATCGAACAATCGCCCGACTTGAAGGAAGCTTACGGCTCCGATCCTGAAATTAAAAAACTGCTCGACATCGCTCAGCGGCTCGAAGGACTGACTCGCAACGTCGGCACGCACGCGGCCGGTGTCGTGGTCAGCGACGCGCCGATCGACAACTACATCCCGCTGCAAACCGTCAACGGCAAAGAGGACATCATCACGCAATGGGACGGCCCGCACGTCGAGAAGGCCGGCCTGCTCAAGATGGATTTTCTGGGCTTGCGAAACCTGACAATCTTGCACAAGGCAGTGCAGAACGTCCGCAAGCATCGCGGCGAAACCATCGTCACGAGCAAGCTGCCGCTCGACGACGAGAAGACATTCGCCTTGTTGCAACGAGGCGAAACGAAGGGGGTCTTCCAATTTGAGTCCGGCGGCATCCGTGATCTGCTGACGAAGATGCAGCCCGACAAGTTCGCCGACATCATCGCGACGTCCGCCCTGTACCGCCCCGGCCCGCTGGAGGGTGGCATGGTCATGGACTACGTCGATGTGAAGCACGGCCGCAAGCCGCCGGCGAAAGTTCATCCGCTGGTCGACGCGGTGCTCGAAGAGACCTACGGCGTCATGGTCTACCAAGAGCAGGTCATGCGAATCCTCAACCGAGTCGGCGGCATCGAGCTAGCCGACGCCTACAAGTGCATCAAGGCGATCAGCAAGAAAAAAGAAAAAATCATCGGCGGCTACTACGACGAGTACGTCAAAGGTGCCGTCGAACGCGGCGTTGATCAGCAAGTCGCCATCGACTTGTTTGAAAAGATCAAGAAGTTCGCGGGGTATGGTTTCAATAAGAGCCACTCGACCGCCTACGGAGCCGTTTCGTACCAGACGGCGTACCTCAAGGCTCACTATCCCGCTGAATTCATGGCCGCGTTGCTGACCTGCGGCATGGAAGACACCGACCGCATTTCGGAACACACCGATGACGCGCGGCGGATGGGGATCGCAATCATTGCACCCGACATCAACACCTCCGACACCGAGTTCGCCGTCGTCGACGACCAACGAGTCAGCTTCGGCATGGCCGCCATCAAGGGTGTCGGCGAGGCGGCTGTCAAAGCGATCGTTGCCGAACGTATCGCCAACGGCCCGTTCAAAGACATCTTTGACATCGCCGAACGGCTCGACCCGAAAGTTCTGCAAAAGGCGACGCTCGAAATCTTGATCAAAGCGGGAGCGCTCGATGCCCTCGGCCCGAACCATGCCCAACACATGGCCGCCGTCGAACGAGCCGTCGCCGGTGCGGCCGCTCGGCAGAAGGACAAACAGCGCGGCCAGAAATCGCTCTTCGGCGACGACGACGATTCCACTTCGAACGAGCCGGCCTCACAAGCGGGCGGAAATCTGCCGGAAGCTCCCGACTGGACACACTCGCAAAAGTTGACCGCCGAGAAAGAGGTTCTCGGCTTTTTCCTCACCAGTCACCCGCTGACGCAATTTGCCGACAAGCTGACGAAGCACACGACTCACGAAAACAAACAACTCGGCGATCTGGAGGACGGCACCGAGGTGCTCGTCGCCGGTATGATCGGCAGCATCAAGAAAGCGAACACGAAAAAGCCCAGCCGCAACGGGCATTCCAAATACGTCAACTTCGACCTCGAAGACCCCAGCGGCATCGTCCGCTGCATCATGTGGCCGGAGGACTACGCCCGCCTTGGCGACAAAGTGCAGCCCGAAGCGGTCGTCTTTCTCAAAGGCAAAGTCGACCGCCGCAGCCGCGAGCCAAACCTGATCGTCAACCAACTGCTCACCGTCGAAGAAGCCGACAAGAACTTCACGACCCAAATCGCGATCAACTTCAAATGGGGCCTGCACGGCGAACGCGAGATGACTCGCACCAAACAAATCCTCGAAAACCACCCTGGAAAAACCGACGTCATCCTGATCGTGGACACCCCCGACCAGAACGACCCTTCGCAACACTTCCGTTTCGTCCTGAGCACTCCCAGCCAACTGAAAGTGAGTTGCAACGCCGAACTCCAAACGTCGCTCAACGAAGTCCTCGGCCGTGAACACATCCAACTCATCGCACCGCCGAAAGAAGCGCGGATGCGCAGCGCGGGTGTGGCGTCGATTGGAAGATGAACAACCCGATCGACGCATTCCATTGAGACAATCCATGACCGAATTCTTTCCAAAGATTCGCCGCCGAGACTTTCTGGCATTGGCGACATCAAGCCTTGCGGTTGCCGCTCACAACGGATGGTCCGCCGATCCAGCTCCCAACGATGTCATCGAGCAAGCTCGGTTGCTGGGCATGGAAGTGCTCAGGCCGAGTGCTCGCGATTTGGAGCATGGGTTAGCGTTGCACGCGAAGTCGGTCGTCTTCGACGTGTATGGCTTCTCGCCGAATGCGGCCGTCGATGGAGATCGGCTGGCTGATGCGGTGAAGGCCGGGGCGTCGGACATCGAGTTGCAAGACCTCGAAGAAGACATGCGGATGACGCGGTATGTCACCGACGCGGCCGAGCGGGCGGAGTACTTGCAGGCGTGGGAAGCCTCCGGTGTGACGTGCGTGTTTCAGAACGCTGGGGAAGAGGGATCGGGGCCGTTGCGTCTGTTGAAGCGGCTGGCGAGGTTCACCTACGCGACCGATCATCTGCGAGACGTTGTAGGTAAAGCGGCCACGCCGGATGATATCGTGACGGCGAAGCAGCAAGGGCGGCGATGTCTGTACTTCACCGGCAACGGAATGCCGCTGACTGGAGACGCGGTGTCGGTGGCGGACGAGTTGAGGTTCGTCCGCATGTTTTATGAGCTTGGCATTCGAATGATGCACGTCACCTACAACCGCCGGAACTTGTTGGGTGATGGCTGTGCGGAGACCGCGAATGGAGGTCTGAGTGATCTCGGCCGAGCGGCGGTGGCGGAGATGAATCGTGTCGGCGTGATTGTCGATGTCGCGCACAGCGGTTGGCGGACAAGTCTTGAGGCGGCTCAGGTCTCCAAGAAGCCGATGGTCGCGAGCCACACCACCTGCGCGGCGCTGCAACATCACATCCGCGCGAAGCCGGATGAGGTCATCCAGGCGATTGTTGATGGCGGCGGACTCATCGGCATTTGTGCGATCCCGCATTTTCTTGGCCGGACGGGCGATCTCGCGGCGCTGTTGGATCACGTCGATTACGTCGTGAAGAAATTCGGCATCGACCACGTCGGCATCGGGACCGACATCGGCTACCGCTCGCGAAACGATGCTGCCGAATTGAAAAAAATCTCGGCTCGCGCGAAGCGTCGCACACGCTACGAGGCTCTCTGGCCGGACGATGCATTTCTGCCAGGGGCCGAGGAAGCGAAGCGGTATCCGACGTTGAAGTCGCTGGCTTGGACGAACTGGCCATTGTTTACTGTAGGCCTCGTGCAGCGCGGCTACTCGGACGAACAGATCGAAAAGATTCTCGGACTCAACATGTTGCGTGTCGCGCGGGCGAATCTGGCTCGTTGACCGCATGATCGGAGGAACGATGCAAACGCGATGGGATCGCCGGCAGTTTTTGATCGGCTCTGCGGCGGCGTTGGGTTCGAACTGGTGGACTCCGCTGGCTGCCGAGCCGCCGCGCCGTCCGCGCGTCGCGGCGATCTTCACCGAATTTCGGTTCCGGTCGCACGCGTACGACTTCTTGGAGAATTTCTTCAAGCCGTTCTTGTTCAACGGCAAATTGGTCGATCCGGGAGTCGAAGTCGTGTCGCTCTACGCCGATCAATTTCCGAAAGAGGACATGGCGCGAGACGTCTCGAAACGGTTCAACGTCCCGCTGTGTTCGACCATCGAAGACGCGCTGACGTTGGGAACTGGTGGACTGGCGGTCGATGCCGTGTTGTCGATCGTCGAGCATGGGCAGTATCCGACCAACAGTCGCGGCGTGGTGATGTATCCGCGCAAGGAATTCTTCGACCGCGAGGTCTGTGTGATGCAGCGGTCGAACCGGTTCGTGCCGATTTTCAACGACAAGCATCTCTCGTATCGCTGGGACTACGCGAAGCAGATGTACGACGTCTCTCGGTCATACGGCATCCCGTTGATGGCAGGGAGTTCGGTGCCACTGGCGTCGCGACAGCCAAGCCTCACGCTGCCCGCGAGTGCCGAGATCGAGGAAGCAGTCGCAATTCACGGCGGGGGGATTGAGGGCTACGACTTTCATGGACTCGAACTGCTGCAATCGTTTGTCGAATCTCGGCGCGGTGGCGAGACTGGCATCTCGTCGGTCGAATTATTGGAAGGGGATGCCTTGATGCAGGCGGCGAAGAACGGTCGCTGGTCGCGAGACCTCGCCGATGCGGCAATGCAGGCCGAGCGAACGCTGAACGAACCCATGCGCGGCTTGGGCAAGAACCTCGGCAAAGGGGACATCCCGACCGAGCCGTCTCACGGGTTGTTGCTGACGTATCGCGACGGATTGCGAGGGACGGTGCTGAAGTACGGGACTAGTTCGAACCGCTGGAACTTTGCTTGCCGGGTGAAAGGCGAGCCGCAGATTCAGGCGACGGCGATGTTCAACGGGCCGTGGGGGAATCGGAATCTTTTCAAAGCACTCTCGCATTCGGTGCAGCATTTCTTTCGGACCGGCCGCCCGCCATATCCGGTCGAGCGGACGTTGCTCGTCAGCGGGGTGCTCGATGCGGCGATGTGGTCGCACGAGCTCAAGGGATGCCGGATCGACACGCCGAACTTGGAATGGTGTTACTCACCGACCGATTTTTTGGAGTTCCGCGAGACCGGAGCCAGTTGGCAGGTGTTGACTCGTGACACTCTCGAAGAGAAGGGCTTCGAGCCGGGGGACGAGAACCTCGTGAAGTCCCGCTGACGATGCTGGCGAGTGTTCGCGACCGCTGCTATACCCCGCCTTCCAAATTCGACGGCCCGCGTGGGCCGTTTCCCGACCGTTGTGGTGCGGATTGAACGATGCCATTTCCTCCTGTTGACGAACAACTCGCAATCATTCGCCGCGGTGTCGAGAAGATCGTTCCAGAGAACGAACTCGCTGCGAAGCTGACCAATAGCCGCGACAAGAACACGCCGCTGCGCGTGAAATACGGCATTGATCCGACCGGCATCGACGTGCATCTGGGGCACACAGTCCCGCTGCGAAAGATTCGGCAGTTTCAGGAACTCGGCCATCAAGCGGTCATCATCATCGGCAACTACACAGCGTTGGTCGGCGATCCGAGCGGACGCGATCACGCACGAGCCAAACGGCTGACGGCGGACGAGGTCGAGGCCAATGCCGTCGATTACTTGGCACAAGTCGGCAAAGTGATCGACCTCTCGAAGGCCGAAGTCCATCGCAACGGCGACTGGTTCAGTGCGATGTCGTTCGCAGGCATCTTACAGTTGTGCGGCAAGGTCACGATCGCACAGTTGCTGACCCGGGATGACTTCGCCAAGAGGATGGCCGCCGAGACTCCAATCTTTTTGCACGAGTGCCTGTACCCGATCATGCAGGCATGGGATTCGGTCGTCATCAAGTCGGACATCGAACTCGGTGGGACCGAGCAGCTTTACAGCTTCATGCTTGCTCGCGACCTGCAAGCGGATCAAAAGCTGTCGCAGCAGATCGGCGTGATGTCGCCAATCCTCGTCGGCCTCGACGGCGTGCGGCGCATGGGAAAGAGCATCGGCAACTACATCGGCATTTCCGAGTCGCCGTTCGACATGATGAAGAAGTTCATGCAGGTGCCGGACGCGGTCATGCGGATGTACTTCGAGTTGCTGACCGATATCCCGTTGGCCGAGATCGACGCGCTCATGGCCGGACATCCGAAGACCGCGAAAACGACGCTGGCTCGCGCGGTCATCGGGCAATATCACTCGGCCACCGCAGCCGATGCCGCTGCGAATCGCTGGCAGCAGGAAGTTGGCGAGGGGGCGCTGCCGACGGACATTCCGACGGTGATACTGTCGCGAGCCAAGCTGACGGATGGCAAAGCGCAAGCCGCGCGGCTGCTGGTCGACACCGGCCTCGTGACAACAACCAGCGATGCCCGGCGAGCGATCTCGCAGGGCGGAGCGTATTTCGGCGAAAGCAAAGCACGCATCGAAACTCACGATCAGCTCATCGTGGTTGAACCTGGATTACTGCTGTTCGTCGGCAAGAAGAAATTCTGCCGGCTCGAAGTCATTGACTAACCCGAAGCGTCAGCGAGGGCGAACGCTTCACAACGCGATGAATTGGAAATCATTTGAAGCGTCCGCCCTCGCTGACGCTTCGGGTTGGTAGAACTTGAAGGACAACTCATGGCTCAGAAATTCGGATTCGGCATAGTCGGCTGCGGGATGATCGCCAACTTTCATGCGCTGGCGATTGAGCACATCAAGGGGGCGAAGATCGTTGCGTGTTTCGACAACTTCGGAGCAGCCGCAGAGAAATTCGCGGCGGCGAACAAGTGCCAGAAGTACGACAAGCTGGAGGACATGCTCAAAGACCCGGCGGTCGATGTCGTGACGATCTGCACGCCCAGCGGCGCTCACGGCGATCCGGCAGTGAAGGCATGCAACGCTGGCAAGCATGTCGTGGTCGAGAAGCCGCTGGAGATCACTCTCGCCAAGTGCGACGCGATCATCAATGCGGCGGCGAAGAACAAAGTTCGAATCTGTTCGATCATGCCGTCTCGGTTCAGTCCGGCGAACATCGCGCTCAAGGAGGCGATTGATTCCGGCCGGTTCGGCAAACTGACGCTCGGCGACACGTACGTGAAGTGGTGGCGGACGCAGCAGTATTACGACCAGGGTGGCTGGCGCGGGACGTGGGCGCTCGACGGCGGCGGAGCGTTCATGAATCAGGCGATTCACAACGTCGACTTACTGTACTGGTTCATGGGCGAAGTCACCGAGGTCGCCGGTGTCACTGGCCTGCTGGCTCACGAGCGGATCGAAGTCGAGGACGTCGCTGCCGCCTGCGTGAAGTTCAAGAACGGAGCGCTCGGCGTACTCGAAGCGACGACGGCTGCGTTTCCGGGATTGCTCAAGCGGACGGAAATCCACGGCTCGGCCGGCTCGGTAATCGTCGAGCAAGACAACATCAAGATTTGGGAATTCGAGAAGAAGTTGGCGAAGGACGTTAAACTGCTTGAAAAGCTCAGCGGCAACGCCGGGACCGGCGGAGCGTCGGACCCGAAAGCGATCAGCTACACCGGCCACATGCTGCAACTTAAGGATTTTCTGCGAGCGATCGAGACCGGCGGCCAGCCGCTCGTGGATGGCATCGAAGGCCGCAAGTCGGTTGAGATCATTCTGGCGATCTACCAAGCCGCCTGGACCGGGAAGACGGTGAAGTTGCCGCTGGCGAAGGATCCGAAGCGTCCCGCATCCACTGGGAAAAAATAGTGGTCGCGGCCGCGAGCGTGCCAGAGCGCTTCGTGAAATGAACAGGTTTCGGTTGCGAGTGGGTTGTCGATCCCGTCAGGGACTTCCGTTGTGAATGTCTTTGAACACGTGGCATGCAAAACAACGACCGCAGGACTCATCGTAGGCCGACGATCATTGTTCGACACGACATGGCCAGCCTCGGACTTCATTCGAGCAATGATCGGCTCAGCGATTGACTGAACGAAATTTGGATTCTGCGCGAGACCATTCCATTTGGCACGTCGCTGCAGTCGGTTGGTTGTGACGAATCAGCAACCGGCCCGCACAGGATTCGCGCCAACCGGATGGACTCGCACATCCGCGCCAACCGCACAATTCGGAGAAGCCTCGCCAGATTTTGCAGTTCACCGCTGTTGCAGACTCGGAGGCTGGCTCCTACGACGTTTTAATGGCCTCGCCAGGGCCGGCCTCTGTTTTCGACAAGTTCATTCGGCGTGAATTGGGACGCCATTGTCTTCACTAATTCTTGCTCTCGAACCGCTTCAAGGGACCGCACCATGATTGCTCCCAGCAGCTATCATACACAGGCCGAATTGGAACAGACGATTGCCGAGTTGGAAGCGCTCGATGATTGGAACTCGCAGGTCATGGCCGAAACGGAAATCGGCGTCTTCGATTGGCCGCTGCGATCGCACGAGCTTTATCTCTCGCCGATCTTCAAACGGATGCTCGGTTATCACGACCACGAATTGCCGGACTCGTTGCAGGCCTGGCTCAGCCACATTCACGAGGACGACTATGACCGAGTCACCTCGGCGCTCGAACAGGCCATCCGTAACGGTGCTCGCAAATTCCAAACGGTGCATCGAGTCAAGCACCGCGACGGGACAACGCCAGTGTTCCTGATCAAGGCCTCCATCGTTCGCAACTCTCAGGGCACCCCAACACGCATGCTAGGCGCGGTCATTGACTTGACTGCCGTGACGGAAGAGTTGCCGGTCGTCAGTGCTTAGCCGCCGATTGCGGTCGTCAATGTCGAGCTAAATTGCTTCTTGAGTGCGCTGTTGCGGAAAATGCCGTCCTCGCTGCACGGCCTCTCGTCAGCCTTCGGAAGTGCAGGTACACTGTCGCGACTCGTTTCGGCTCATGCTGAGCCGACTTGGCAAACACCGCCGGAGAACCGTCAGAATCGTTTTGTTTTCGTCGCCAGAAGGATCCGATCGTGCCCGCTATTGAACCCCATGCCGTCGCCAAATCCAAGTCCACCGCCAAGCCGATGACCGGAGCTGACATTCTGGTTGAGGCACTGGTCCGCAATGGTGGCGATACGATCTTCGCGTATCCCGGTGGAGCCTCCATGCCGTTGCACCAAGCGTTACTGCGGCGGAAGGACGGGATTCGGACGATTCTGCCGCGGCACGAACAAGGTGGCGGATTCGCCGCGCAAGGAGTGTCTCGTACGACGAATAAAGTCGGACTCTGCATGGCGACCAGCGGACCGGGCGCGACAAACCTGGTGACCGCGATCGCCGACGCCAAAATGGATTCTGTGCCAATGGTCGCGATCACCGGGCAGGTGCCGCAGAAGGTGATCGGCACAGACGCCTTCCAGGAAACGCCGATCGTCGAGATCTGCCGCGCGATCACGAAGCACTACTACATGATTATGGCTCGCGACTGGCGCGAAGCCGACGACGTTCAACAAGCCTTGCGCGATATTCCGCGAATCGTCAAAGAGGCGTTCTTCATTGCCAAGACCGGTCGGCCGGGTCCGGTGCTGATCGACTTCCCCAAGAACATTCAGACGGCGGCGCTCGAAGGTGACATCGACTGGGATCCGCCGATGAAGCTGCCGAGCTACCATCCCGAACGCAAGCAGGCCGCACCAGAACAGATCAAGCAAGTGATCGCGGCGATCAAGCACTCGCGGCGGCCGGTCCTGTACGTCGGCGGTGGAGTCATCAACTCCGACGCGGCTGACGAACTGACGAAGTTCGCGAAGAAGACTCGCATTCCTGTCGCGATGACCGTGATGGGACTCGGTGCGTTTCCCGGTGAAGATCCGCAGTCGTTGCACATGTTGGGAATGCACGGCACGGTCTATGCCAACTACGCGGTTGACGAAGCCGACTTGCTGCTGGCGTTTGGCGTCCGATTCGACGACCGCGTCACCGGCAAGCTGGAAGAATTCGCCAAGCACGGCAAGATCGTGCATGTGGATATTGACGGCTCAGAGATCCACAAGAATAAGGAAGCTCACATTCCGATCGTGGCCAATGTCAAAGACGTGTTGGTCTCCCTGAACGCGACTATCGCCAATGCCGATCTGCCGCAGATCGACGAGTGGGTCAAGCAATGCGCCGACTGGAAGGCGAAGTTTCCGCTGACCTACAAAGAGCAATCGCCGCACTTGATCAATCAGCAGTACGCGATCGAAGAATTGTGGCGTCAGACCAAGGATCGCGACACCTACATCACCGTGGGTGTCGGCCAGCATCAGATGTGGGCGGCACAGTACTACAAATTCAATCGTCCGAAGCACTGGTTGAGCAGCAGCGGTCTGGGCACGATGGGCTTTGGTCTGCCCGCCGCGATGGGCGTGCAAGTCGCTCACCCGGACAGCCTCGTCATCGACATTGACGGCGACGGCTCGTTTCTGATGAACGTTCAAGAGTTGGCGACACTGCACTGTGAGAGTCTGCCCGTGAAAGTTCTGCTGCTCAACAATCAGCACCTCGGCATGGTGGTGCAGTGGGAAGACCGCTTCATGGACGGCAGCCGAGCACACACCTACCTCGGCCCGATCGATCGCCCGGAGGCTTTGGGTCAAGGGGACGGCACGATCGGCGAGACGTATCCGAATTTCACGCTGCTCGCGCAAGGTTTCGGTGTGAAGGCCAGCCAGGTACGTGACAAGTCCAAGCTGCCGGCCGCGATCGCTGAAATGCTCGCTCATCCCGGCCCGTATTTGCTCGACATCATCTGCCCGTATCAAGAGCATGTGCTGCCGATGATCCCCGGCGGCGGAACGGTGCGAGACATCATCGTCGAGTAGCACGGCGAACTCACAGTACCCTCAGTCGCGAAGCGGGAAGAATCGGTCGTTGATCATTGGTCATTTTCCGGACGGAAAGGATAACCAATAATCAACGACCAATCTTGTCCTGCCGCTGGAACCGAATGTGCCGTCGAAAAAAAGAAGGCCACCCGCAAGCGGGTGGCCTTCCGAATTTTGCCGTATCGTTTCGCAAGAAACTACTTGCTGGCCGGCAGCTTGCCGTCCTTCAGCAGGTCGCCGAAGGTCTTGTCTTTGACCGCGCTCTTCTCTTTTGAGGTTTTCTCGAGCGCTTCTTTAATCTTGGCTTCGTCCTTTTCATTCTTGGTGATGTTCTTGGCCAGAGCCTCGCCGTAGTTGTTGCGTTTCTTCTTGTCGTCCCCTTCGTGGCAGACGGCACAAGTCAGCTTGCCGTCTTTGCCTTCTTTCTTGACGACATCCGGGTACTGCTTTTCGAACGCACCCTTGTAGGGCGGACGAGCTTCGACTCGCGTGCTGAAGCCAATCGCCAGACCAGCGACGCAGCCGGCCACCATCATTCCTCGCATCAAGCCCTTCATTGAGAAACCTCCGCTAAGTTTGAGTTATTCCCGACGATGCGAGCAAACTGGATCGGAAGCCCACCGAGCAGTGGGACGCTCCAGCGTCGCGGTTCACGGTTTCGCGCCCTCTCAGACGATCTTCCGCCGGGAAACGATGGGGCGGATTAAACCCTCACCCATCAGCAAAGTCAATTTGGTGGGCGGAGCATCCTCTCCATCGCCGAATTCATCGGCTGACGAGTGTGGATTGCACTCACAGAATCTCCTGCGGATACGCGTTTGCCGAGCGAAAAGCCTCGGCGTAACGGACTCCGCAGGTGGCACCACGATAGGCCGAAATACTCTCCTTCGTACGCATCGCTCCGTCGGGCTTGTTGGGATCAAACGGCTCGTTGCGGACGAGCGCCATCAACTTTCCGAGCCACGCGATCGCCTGCGGCCACTCGTCCGTGACATCGACGAACGTGTTTGGCTCGAAGCCGATCGTGTGCCGTGGGCCATTGTCGAATTGGAAGATGCGGCCCGTCCCGCGAAACCTCTGCGCCAGACCACCGTCGAGCAATCGATCGCCGTGCCCCAGGGCCGTCTTGCTCAACGCAGACGCGACTTCGTGATCGGGGTGGCTGTCGTGCGGCCAGAGCATGAACGCGACGTCCGGCTGAATCTCGGTGATCGCTTCCGCGACGGCGATCTTCGTCGCCTGATTGACGTCGAACCGCATCCCTGTGAAATCGAGAAACCGCATCTCAACGCCGTACTCTTTTCCCAGTTTGACCGTCCCATCGACGATCTCCTTGTGCCGCCCTGCTGCCGGTTTCCAGTTCGAGTAATCGCCGATCAGACTGAGAATCACGACCCGATGATTCTTCCTCACCGCCTTCAGCAGTGTTCCGGAGATGCCGAACACGCAGTCGTCGTAGTGTGCTCCGATGCCGAGAATCGTTTTGGGCATGATTCCTCATCCAAACTGGAACCGTTCTGATCTTTGAGTAGCCACGCTCGCTAACAGCGTGGGTGATTCTGTGGAACACCGACACTCTTGGCGAGGGTGGCTACAAAATTCCTTTTTCGACTCCCTCACGGATTGATCGACGTGAACTCAATGGACTCGACAGGCAAGCCGTCTGGGCCAACCGTCGCGACCACTCGCAGCTCAGCGTCGCCGGGGCGGAGGACTTTCGCGAGGAGTGTGATCTTCAGGGTCGCGTCGGGTGGCAATGAGTTCGGCAGTGCGATTCGCAACGTGCCGTCGCTGTCGGTCTGCGTCAGGATCACTTCGCGGTCGTCGAGTTTCGCGGTGTGCCTGCCGATTTGCAGATGCTCGGACGATTGCACGTCGAGTTGCACTTCGGAGACGGACTGCAAGCCGAGATTCTGCACAGTGATCTCGAACTCGGCCTCGTCGCCGACTTGGACAGGGTCATTGAGATCGGAGACGCGCAAGTCGAGCAGGCCAGGCACAGCGACGACAGTCACGCAGTCCTCGACGGCGAGGGTGGAGAGTTGCTCACTTCGAGCTTCCACTGTGATGCAGGCTTGCTCGGAGAGTTGCCTGCAGTCGAACTCGGCTTGGACTTGGACTCCGGCGCCCGCCTCCAAGCGGCCGAGCGACCAGCGGAGCGAGTGCTCTTCCTTCTTGAAGCCGCCGGTCGCGACGTGCGGGGTCAACGCGAAGTCGTGATGCAGCGTCACCTGTAAGTCGTCGATCGGTTGGTCGGATGTGTTTGCGACCTTGACCGTGAACTCGGCGCGGCTGCCGACCGTGCGGCGAGCGGGACCGATCAGCCGCACCAGCAGCTTCGCGTCGATGAAGTCGACCTTCGCGGTCTGCTCGATCGAGTCGATGCTGTCCGCCGTGACGGAGAATTTGCATTCGTGCTGGCCGAGCCGACTGCTCGTCAGCGTCAGCCGCATTTCACGCGACTGGCCGGGGAGCAACTGGCCGAGGTTCTTCTTCAGCCGTTTTTCCTCGCTGCCGGGAAACACGAGCGCATCCTCGAATTCGACGTTGACCAACACGTTGGCCATCGTTTCCGTTCCGTCGTTGCGCACGGCGACGTCGAACGTGACCGTTCCGCCGACTGGCCGTTGTCGCTGGCCTTTGATTTCCAGATTCAGCGGCGAGTCGATTGACGCCGAGTTATTCGGTGGCGGCAGAGCCTCAAAGCCGAGACTCGGACCGTTCGATCGATTGGCGTCGGACTTCGGCACGACGGCCTTAGGCGGCGAGACGATCACATCCGGTGCCGTCTCGCCGCCTGGGGCATCGCGCGAACCAACAGCGGCTCCATTCGTCGGCTCCTTCTCCGAAGAACTTCGAGGCGGCACCGGCGTGAAGCGGAGTAGAGGGGATTCCGCTCCCGGCGCGACCGGTTTGTTGGCTTGCACGTTGAGCTTGTCAGAAAGTGTCGCACCGCCCCGTTTGGCTTGTGGATCAGGAGTCGGATCGGGGACTCGCTTTCCATTTCCGTCGGCTGGCGTAGGCTTCCGCAGAGGCGAACTGTTGGGAGGTGTGGCAGGTAATGTCGTGGCAGAAGCCGAGCTGGGCACACGCCGTGTCTGCCACGGCGAGGGCCGAGCCGCGCTCTGGCAACCGACGGTTGTCGCTACCAACAGCATCAAGATGTTCCGAGCAATCGAGGACATGTCTCACCTTCCCAGGACAGCAAACTCACCGAGCCTGTCCCGGTGGTCGGCCGAGATGCTGCGCGACGGCAACAAATCTGTAGCCCAGGCCCTTGTGGCCTGAATGATTCCTCCGATTAATTTGAGGAGTCGACCGACCCACGAGGGGTCGGGCTACGTTGACGGCTGACGAGAAACTTCGGGAGGCCCCAGCCGGCGGAACCAACGGGTGAATCCGACGATCGGCCTCAGCGAATAGCCAGAGATCTGCGACGAGCTCGACCGAATCCTTCGGTGGGCGAAACAGATTTCAGGGCTGTCCGGGTGAGCCGATTCCTCTCCTTCACCGGCCGAGGGAGCGGCCGTAGTCCCAAATCCGAGTCTACTCATGCAGACGTCGCGTTGTTGAATTCGTGCAACATCCCGCGATCCACCGGGACAAGCCCCGTATGGTTTGCGTTGCACAACTCTAGCCGCGCCATTCCCGCCGGACTTTTGTCGAAGTTGATGTTCGATTCACTTAGACCAAAACAGCCCTCCGGTTGTCGCAGTGCTGATTTTGATGCGAATCCGCGAAGGGAGGCAATCTGCTCGCGTCGGCCAAGAATTTCGCGACGTGAGCGGCTTGCCGGTTGCGAAGACGCTGCCGAAGATGCTCGCCGCTCCGTCCGACGTGCCCCACGTCGTTGTGCCCTCATTCCGGGAATCTGTCTGATGAACCCAAACTCTGTGACGTTCCGATTCGCGTCTGTTTGCCTTGTCGTTTTGGGATCGAGCCTCGCCTCGGCCGGCGATCTGTTTGATCGGCACTCGCTAGCCGAACTGAAGCTGGCGACGAAAGACGCGCAGCCACTTTCGGAGCTTTCGTCCGCGACAGCCGCGAAGTGGCAGCCGCTCTCGGCCAAGATCGGCACTCCTTGTGTGATCGTACAGACCAACGACGGACATTGGTCGAAGGCGCTGCTGTCGTGGGGACAGCGAAAGGTCAAAGGCCGCGAGAACCCGCTGCCGGTGTTGGTGCTCGAACGCTTCGTCACCTATCGCGGAGATCGCGAGGGGCAGACCACCGCCAATGGCAAAGAGGTGATGCTCTTCGCCGGACACTCGTTCAGTTTCGACATCGGCCAAGTCGTGCCGAATGGCAGCGGGGCGGATATCGAGTTTACCGACGCTGGAATCGTCAAACCGGTCGGCGACGCGAAGCTGTTCGGCCTGAACGGCTCGCGGCTTCCGGCAGCGGATGCGGCCAAGCCGAACCCCAACGATCACGACGGAGTCTTGCCGCGCGACTTCGCCGGTACTTGGAAGGTCAGCATCGACGGACGCTGGACAGGCATTTGGGAAGTCAACGTCGATGAACAACGGACGGTGCTCGGCAAATTCGTTTCCGACGACACGAAGAGTCGTTACGAGCTGTACGGCAAGGTCTCCAACGTCCCGCATCAAGCCAAGCTAGAGATCGATCTCGCCAACTCGCAAATCTCGGTCGACGCGTTTCTGTTCACGACGGACAAGTCCACGATGGCCGGCACGGCCACTCTGGCCAGCCGCAAATTCGCGTTCGTGGCGACGCGGCAGGAGTGAGTCTGGATTCCCCGAAACTCGTCTTCACCCGTTTTCGCCCATCTGATATGTAACGTCGCGACTGCCGAGGGTGGCTGGCTTTCGTGGTTTGCGAAAACACGAGTCACAGCGGCGGTTGTTGCTGGTCGTGGGGCACGTTTCCAACGTGCCAAGAGGTCACGGGCAGGTTGGAAACCTGCCCCACGTTTCGGGGGAAGGGAATCCCATGCAGAGCGGCAATTCGATTTGGAAATTGACGGCGTTGGCGGGGTGCGTTGGTTTGGGACTGCTGGGACTGCTCCAGTTTCAGCGAAGCATGTCTCCGAAAAAGACGGCCCAGACCGAGCAGAAAGTCCGCATCGAGGATTTTAAGCCGCTCGAAGATTTCGGCACGAAGGCTTCGAGTGACGACCCGCCCGAAGGGAACACCGAGCCGCGACGTTTGAGCTTGAAAGCTCGCCGGTCGGAACCAGAGGACATTGATCCGCTGGAAAACGCTTTCGATGATCTGCCTCCACGGAAGTCGTCCACTCGTCAGCCGGCTTCTCATGCGTCATTTGATGCACTCGACGAAGAACTCTCGACAGATTCGGACGAACCTTCCTCGATTTCGCTCGCCAAGCGTGCACCTCGTGTTGGATTGTCCTTAGAAGAAGACTCTGATGAACCGACTGCTGTCGCGCCGGAGATGGCCACGAAGAATTTCGAGCCTGCTGAGTTGCCGGTGTTCGATAAAGAACCTAAACCGATTCCAGTCCCACGGAACGCCAAGAAGCAAGCTCACGAGTTGATCAAGTCGGCCCGCAAGCTGATCGATTTCGGAAAACTCGACGAGGCTCGGTTGAAAGCGGCCGAGGCGGCGGAATTGCCCGCGATGTTCGGCCCGCTCGAAGACACGCCGGAAGCAATCCTGGTGGAGATCGACCGATTGACCGCCAACGATCAGCCGCGCGATGACGATCGACTCACCGCGCCGGCGCGGGAGCCAATCACGCAGACCGGCGGCGCGCGAGAACCTCGCGGAGTGACACTCGATCTGGATGAGCCAAACTTCGACGACAAACCGATCAAACGCGTGCCGAAGAAGTCGCCGCTCGACGACGAAGAGAACCTCTTTGCGGACAGCCCGCCGAAGGCGATCAATGGCAAGTCGCGCATTTCCGATCTGCCCGTGCCTCCCGCGGAAGATCCCGATGATGCCGACATGCCGCCGGCCGTGCCGATCAAGGCACGACACACGTCTGGCGACGTGACGGTTCCGAATCGACTGAAATCCACGAATGCCGCGCCGCTCGAAACGCAAGAACAAGGCGAGTCGGTCGCGGGTGATGGCACCGTCAGAGCCGATGCTCCGCGCGGACCGCAGCGACCCGAATTGAAAATTGAAAAGATCGCTCCGCCGAATGCGACACTGAACCAGCCGATGGTTTACACGATTGTGATTCGCAATGTCGGCGACAGCGCGGCAAATGCAGTCGTGGTCGAAGATCAAATTCCAATGGGGACGAAACTCTCCGGCACGATTCCTCGAGCGGAACTGACCGGCAAGAAGCTGATCTGGCGACTCGGCGCGATCAAGCCAGGCGACGTGAAAGAAATCCAAGTCAAGGTCGTCCCAGTCGCCGAAGGCCAAGTCGGCAGCGTCGCAACGGTGAATTTCTCGGCCGAAGTCGCGTCGCGCACGACGATCGCCTCGCCGAAGCTCAGTGTCAAATTGACGGCGGCTCCGCAGGTGCGAGTCAACGAAACCGTGACGCTCAATTTTGTGGTTACGAACAACGGCAGCGTCGATGCCCATCGGGTCGTGCTACGAAATATGATCCCCGAAAATCTGAAGCTACCTGACGTTGCCGAACGAGACCTCGAATACGACATGGGGACACTCCCCGCCGGCAAGTCACAGTCGGTCCAACTGCTGCTGACCGCAGTCCGCCCCGGAAAAGTCGTGAACCGCGCGGTGATCACGGTCGACGGCGCATCTGCCGCTGAGCAGCAAGTCGAGATCAACGTCATCGGCCAGATCGTCGGCCTGTCGCGACACGGTCAAACCAATTGGTTCGTCGGCCGTCCGATTGAGTTCGAGAATCGCCTGACGAACAACTCGCTGAACCCGACCAACAACACAGTGATCGTCGAATCGTTGCCGAACACCGTCGAGTTTGTCTCCGCCTCCGAGGGTGGCCGCTTCGACGCGAAACAACGCACGGTGACGTGGCACGTTCCGCATCTCGATCCAAACCAGACACTGTCGCTGAAGATCAAGGTCACGCCGAAAGCGATTGGCAATCATGCTGGCTCGGTGCAAATCAGTGAGAACAGCCGCAAGGGCGCCTCGACCGATTACCAGTTCCGTGCCATCGGCACCTCGGATCTCAAGATTGAGTTCGCCGAGAAGGCCGAGGCGTATTCGAAGGGCGAACAGTTCACGACTCGCATGGTGATCCGCAACAAAGGTTCGGGAGCGGCATCAAAAGTCGCTGTTCGAGTGACTTTGCCCGCCGAACTGCAGTTCGTTTCCGTGCGCGGCCCCGCCAGCCACACGACCAGCGGACGTGAGATCATCTTCGAACCGATCAACGAAATCGGTGGTCAAGGCAACGTCCACTTCGACCTGACGCTCAAAGCGGTCCAGACTGGCGACTCGAAGCTGCAAGTCGAACTGCAATCCGAACAGTTCAAGAAGCCGCTGACCCACGAAGAAGCCCTGGTGATCTTCGGGGCGAACTGACGCGACTGTAAGCCTTTCGTCGATGCGGTCGATTCGTTACGAAACTCGCCTCTTGAAATATTCTGGAGGCGACGAACGTGGGACACGGACCGCTTTTCACGAATCCCGATGCAGACGACGCGCGAGCTTTTTTTCGGACCAAGCCGAAACGCCTCGTCGACAAGGTCATGTCGGTCTCGGACGCCGTGCGGCAATTCGTTCATGACGGCGACTATTTGGCGTCTGGCGGCTTCGGAGCGGATCGCATTTCCACCGCGTTGCTGCACGAGATCGTGCGGCAACGCAAGCAGAACCTCGGCTTCGCCGGACACACCGCGACGCATGACTTTCAGATTCTCGCGGCCGGCAATCTCACGGGACGCGGACAGCTTTTAAGGCGGGTCGATGCCGCGTACATCATCGGCCTGGAGGCTCGTGGCTTATCGCCTCACGCGCGGCGAGTTGTCGAGAACGGACAAGTCGAACTGTGCGAGTGGTCCAACTACACGCTCGCATTGCGATTCCAAGCGGCGGCAATGGGGGTGTCGTTCTTGCCCGCGCGAAGTATGGCAGGGACGGACACGTTCGAGCACAGCGCGGCCAAACCGATCACCTGTCCGTTCACCGATGCACAATATGCCGCGATCCCGGCGCTCTGGCCGGACGTGGCAATTATTCACGTCCACGAGGCCGACTGCTACGGCAACGCACGAATCCGCGGCACGTCGGTGGCCGACATCACGGTGGCTCGCGCGGCGAAACACGTTGTCGTGAGCTGCGAACGTCTGATATCGAACGACGAAATCCGCCGTGATCCGACGGCGACTGCAATCCCGTTCTTCTGTGTCGATGCCGTCTGCGAGGTGCCGTTCGGCAGCTATCCCGGCAACATGCCGTATGAGTACTACTCGGACGAAGTCCACTTGCGGCAATGGTTGACGGTCGAGGAAGACTCAGCCACGCATCTAGCGTTTCTCGACAAGTACCTCTTCGGCTGCGGCGATTTCACCGAGTACATCGAACTTTGCGGTGGAACGTCACGGCTGGAAGAACTGCGGCGACAGGAACTGCATCCAGAGATGACAACCACGATTCAATCGTCGCAAGGATGAGACCCATTTCTGAGGTAATCCTCAAATGACCGCGTCTGGACTTCGCATCGTGCTGGCAGGGAGCGTCGGCAGCAGCCGGCTGACGTTGCAAGCACTGTTGCGCAACCGAACGAATGTGGTCGGAGTACTGGAACTTCGACCGGTCGATCCGACGGCAGTCAGCGGGTTGGCTCGGCTGCACGATGTCGCCGCCGAATCAGGTGTGTCGTGTGTCGAATTTCAGAAACTCAACGAGCCGACAATCGTCGCGCAGGTTCGCGCATGGCAGCCGGATCTGTTGTTCGTGGTCGGCTTGTCGCAGCTTGTCAGAGCAGAGTTACTCGCGGTGCCGAAGTTGGCGTGCATTGGTTTTCATCCGACGTGCTTGCCGCGCGGGCGTGGTCGCGCACCAGTGGCTTGGCTAGTGCTTGATGCGACTCCCGGTGCGGCGACGTTCTTCGTGATGGATGAAGGAGCCGACAGCGGGCCGATCCTCGTGCAAGAACCGTTCGATGTGCAGCCGACGGACAATGCCGAGCAAGTCACGGCGTCGCTCGAACAGGCGATCGTCCGCGCGCTGGATCGCTGGTTGCCGAGGTTGCTTGCCGGCGAGTGGAATCCCCAGCCGCAAGACGACACCGCGGCGACGTCTCACGGAAGACGTGCTCCGGAGGACGGCTGGATCGACTGGAACAAATCGGCTCGTGACATCGACGCTCTGATTCGTGCGACGGGACGGCCGCATCCCGGAGCGTTCACGTTTCTCAAGGATCGTAAGCTGCTCGTGTGGCGGGCTGAGTTGGACACGACGATTCCGTTTCGCGGAGTGATCGGCCGCGTGTTGTTGGCTGATCCACAACGCGGAGCGCTCGTGCAAACGGGTGACGGGCTGCTGTGGTTGAGCGAAGTCGCGGCGGCTGACGGCAACTCGACGTTGCCGAAGCTGGCGGTTGGGCAACGGCTCGGTTATGTCGTCGAGGACGAAATCAATCAGCTCAAGGCCCGCGTCGCTGAGTTAGAAAAGTTGATCAAGGGTTGAAGTCATGCGAATCGCTGTGATTGCTCCGCATCCGGACGACGAAGTGTTGGGTTGCGGTGGCGTGATGGCTCGGCACGCGGCCGAAGGTGACGACGTGTTCGTCATCGTCGCGACGCGCGGCGCGCCCGATTTGTATTCCGATGAGTCGGTCGAACGGACACGAGCGGAAGCTCGGCAAGCACACGCGATTCTGGGAATTCGCGAGACTCGGTTTCTCGAATTCCTCGCTCCGCGATTGGACGTAACTCCAGGACACCTGATCGCCGACGCGCTGGCGAAACAGTTTCAAGATTTGGCTCCGGAGCGAGTCTACTTGCCGCATCATGGTGATCTGCACTCCGATCACGGACGGATTTATCACGCGGCGCTCGTGGCCGCGCGGCCGTTGGCGAGTTGCTCGGTGAAACAGTTGCTGTGCTACGAAACACTGAGCGAGACCGAATGGGCACCGCCGATCTCCAGCGCGATTTTCTATCCGACCGTTTTCGTGGACATCGCCGCCCACCTGCCGAAAAAGCTAGAGGCGATGCGGTGCTTCGCGTCGCAGCTCAAGCCGGCTCCAAATGCACGTTCGCTGGAATCGATCGAGGCGTTGGCTCGGTATCGCGGCTCGACGGTCAGCGTTCACGCGGCCGAGGCGTTCGTGCTGGTCCGCGATGTCGTGCGCTGAGCCGGCCGCTACGATCTCGCCATGAATTCGCAGCCGCAGCGACTGAAAGCGAAGTGGATCCTCCCGGTTGATCGCCCGCCGATCGAGAACGGGCTGATTGAAATTGTGGACGGCATCATCACGACCGTCCGCGTGGCCGAGCCACATGAAGCTGCGACTGACCTGGGAGACGTCGCGATCCTGCCGGGCTTGGTCAACGCCCACACGCACTTGGAATTCAGTCTCGTCGAGCAGCCGTTCCAACCGGCGCTGCCATTTGCTGACTGGATTCAGTCACTGGTCGCGTACCGCCGTCAGTTTATGCCGACATCGACAGAACCGTGTGTCGCGCTCAATATCGGCGCGATCGAATCGCTGATGAGTGGCACGACATTGCTGGGAGAAATCGCAACAAACGTTTGGGATGAGTTATTCATGCCGACGCATGGTCCCCGGATCGTGGCGTTTCGCGAGTTGATCGGTCTGCGACCACCAAACATCGAACAACAGATCGAGATCGCTGTTGAGTGGTTGGCTCGAAAGTCAGAACTCGTTCCCGTGACCTACGGGTTGTCGCCGCACGCACCGTACAGCATTTCTCCGGAATTGCTGCAACGATCGGTCGAGCTGTCGAAACGGTTTGACGCGCCAGTTGCAATGCACTTGGCCGAGACTCGCGAGGAGTTGGAATTCCTCGGTCATGGACGAGGTCCGTTCGTCGAGATGTTGAAGTCGTTCGATGCGTGGCCGGAAGAGGGACTGTCGACTGGCCGACGTCCTCTCAACATCCTGCGTGCTTTGGCGGACGCGCCGCGAGCGTTGGTTGTCCATGGAAACTATTTGGCGGAGGACGAGATCGAGTTCATCGCGGCTCGACCGCAGATGAGTGTCGTGTTCTGCCCGCGCACTCACGAGTTCTTCGGACACGAACCGCATCCGTGGCGACAATTGCTGGCAAAGGGAGCAAATGTCGCGCTCGGTACGGATGGACGAGGCTCGAACCCGGACCTGAGCTTGTGGAAGGAGCTCGTTTTTCTGCGCGAACGATTTTCCGATGTCGCTCCGAGCAAGTTGCTGGAACTCGGCACGCGGGCCGGGGCACAGGCGCTTGGCTGCGAGCACGACTGCGGAACGATCACGCCGGGAAAACGGGCAGATTTGGTCGCTGTGTCGCTGGGAGACGGCGATCCGCTTGAAGAGTTGATGACGACGGACAGCCGAATCGTGCGGACACTGTGCGGCGGAAAAGTGGGATAACGGCTATCGGCTATCGGCTTCCGGCTCTCGGCCGGTCTCAACAGGTTCGCCAAGGCCGATCAGCCTCATCAGTTCCAGCGCGTTGCTGCGGCGGACGACTCCGGGGCGCAGCAAGTAATCGAACGTCATGCGGCCCTCTTCGAGGCGGTCTTCAAAGTGGACGTTCATAGCGATGTGGCCGAGCTTCTCGACGATGTCGGTCAGGGCCAGGTCGTGTGTCGTCACGAGGCCGATCGCGCCGCGGTGCAGCAGTTGGCGGATGATCGCTTCGGCTCCGACGCGGCGGTCGTGCGAGTTCGTGCCCGGCAGGATTTCGTCGATCAGGAAAAGGAGTGGCGTTTGCCCGCCGGTCCGTTCGACGATCCCTTTCAGCCGCGAGATGACCGCGAAGAACAGCGACGCACCTTCGAGCAGCGAATCATGCACGCGGATCGACGTCGCCAGCACGAACGGCGACAGCCGCAGCTTGGTGGCTCGCACCGGAGCACCGGCGAATGCCAGCACGACATTGCAACCGATCGTCCGCATGAGCGTGCTCTTGCCCGACATGTTCGAGCCGCTGACCATCACCAACTGCGGTTGTCGGCCGAAGCGAACATCGTTTCGCACGCAGCGATCATCGGGAATCAACGGATGTCCGAGACCCACGGCATCGACGAGCGGATCGGGACCGACAATCTCTGGGAACGGATCGGCGGGATGCTCGAAGGCGTGACCAGACAGGGAACTGATCGCCTCGAACTGCCCGACGGCGTCGAGCCATTGTGCGATGTGTGGGCCGACGGTGGCTCGCCAGCGTTCGATCGCGTGTGACAGCCAGATTGGCAAGCACAGCAAGAATGCGAACGGCACGAAGAACTGGTTGTGCAGCGAGCTATCCAGCCACGCATCCAACCGATGCAGGCGGCGAATTTTCCAGGAAGGGGGATGCCGCTCGGTGTCGAGTTGCGAACGGAGTGCGGTCAAGAACGGAGTTTGAAATCGTTCGGCTTCGACGACGTTGAGCACTTGCGAGAGGATCGCCAGTCCCACGTCGGCGCGGTCGATGTCGTGAGCGACTTGTTGCAACAATCCTTTGAATGCGAAGTGCAACAGCAGTTCGGCGATGACGACCGCCACAAAATACGCCAGCGGCCAGCCGAGCACCCACCAACCGAAGCCGGTGACGATGGCCGAGATCGCCAAAAGAGCGGCCGTTGCCAACAGTTTTCGCGAAAGCAGATGCGGCGTGCGCGCTGCCCAATCCTGCAACAGCGACTGGTCAATCGAGTCATGCACTTCGGCCGGCAGCAGGGCCAATGATTCGCGCAGATCAACTCGGCCACGCAACTCGCTGATCGCTCTCTGGCGGAAATCGATGGCCGAGGGGCTGGCCGCAGTTCGCAGCCAATCAGCCAATGTGTCTTCGCCTAGCCGCGTGCGTGCTCGGCAGAGAAGCTGAAACAACGATCCCTTGCCGAACAGATCGAGGTCGTATTCGTAGGGATGCTGCTCGTCCAAGTATCGTTCGCCGAGCGGCTGCGAGTCCTGCCAACGATGATCCAAGCGGTCCAGGTTAGAGTCGTGATAGGCGATACCTCGGCGACAGCGATCCAACCGCCGAGCCACTCGTTCGTGACGCACGATGGCCGCCGCGAACAGTCCGAACGGAATCAAACACCACCACGAGGTGACCTCGCGAGTGGTCAGCGACATCGCCGCCAATCCAATTCCCGCGAGAAACAAACCCAGTCGGGTGAGCGACAGCTTGCGATCGGTTTTTGCCAACCGCTGCAGTTCGATGAAGAATCCGTCTCGTCGTCGCTGATATTCGGCACGCGCCGTCGAGGTCGATGCCGATGGCTCGATCGTTGGCAGAATCATCGAAAGCGGATCAACGCTGAGGGCCAGGGCGGTCACGGTGGCGGGGACTTTGGGCATGAAGGGCGAACAGAATCTGGTCGGACGCAGGCGAACTCTTAGCGGCCCTCGGAGTCTCCGGCAACCCGCTGCGGCGGGGGCAAAGACAACAGCCCGACAGGTCGTGAACCAGTCGGGCTGTGTGAGATGTCGAATTTACTCGCGGCCGAGGAATCTCAGAACTGCAACTGAGCCAACACGGTGGCGGACAATTGGTAGTTCTCGTTGATTTCAGAGGCTAGGGCATCCGGCAGCAAGTTGGTGCCGAGGTTGCCGGCGAGCGTGTCGGTTCCCAATCCGCCGTTGACGGTGTCGTTGCCATCTCCACCGAGCACGATGTCGTTGTCGTCGCTGCCCTGCAGAGAATCATTGCCGTCGCCACCGAGCACGGTGTCATTGCCGACGCCGCCGTCGACGTTGTCATCGCCATCCATGCCGGTGATCAGGTCATTCCCGTCATCGCCGGTGATCGTGTCTTGTCCGTTGCCGCCATTGATGGTGTCGTTGCCGTCGCCGCCCAGGATGTTGTCGTCGCCATCACCACCCTTGATCTGGTCGCTGCCGCCTTGACCGTTGAGGTTGTCGTTGCCGGCTCCGGCATCCATGAAGTCGTCGCCGTTGCCGCCAGACAGCGAGTCAACTCCGAGACCGCCTGACATCGAATCGTTGCCGGCCATGCCGTTGAGCCCGTCATCGCCCTCGCCGCCGTCCAATGTGTCGAGCCCATCGCCACCGAGGAGAATGTCGTTGCCGGCGTCGCCCGATACGAAGTCATCGCCGTCGCCGCCATCCAAGCTGTCACTCCCGTCGCTGCCTTGCAACGAGTCGTTGCCGACCGCACCGCTGATCGTGTCGTTGCCCAGCCCACCGATGACACTGTCGGCACCGGCACCGGCGTCGATCGAATCGTCGCCGCCGTCTCCGAAGAGGACATCATCCCCCGCGCTGCCGGAGATCGTGTCGTTTCCTTCGCCGCCGTTCGCCGTCAGCCTGGTTGAGCCGACCGCTTGGTTGGCCGCGTTGATCACATCGTTGCCGACGCCGCCATTGACGATCACCAAATTGCTGGGTGTCGCACCCAAAGTATTGATGTTGATTGTGTCGTTGCCGCCAAGTGCGTCGATTTGTATCGTCGCGGCCGTGCTCGTCATCGTGACCGTCGACGTCCCGTTGCTGACACTCAATTGTCCAGTGGCGTTTTGTCCGACGGTGATCGCGTCCGCTCCGTTGGTCCCTTTAAACTGCAAAACGTCGTTGCCGGCAGTTCCGCCGGTAACGGTGTCGAGCCCGTCGCCAATTTCAGCGATGAGCACGTCGTCGCCGAGGCCGCCGTCGAGTACGTCATTCCCGGACTGACCGTTGAGCGTGTCGTCATCCCCTTGACCGCTGATCGAATCATTACCGGCTCCGCCCAGTGCGCTGTCATTGCCGTCACCGCCGAAGATCGCGTCGTTCCCCGCGTTGCCGTTGAGTGTGTCGTTTCCGAACCCGCCAGCCACGGAGTCATCGCCGTAGACCACGTCGTTGCCACTGCCGCCTGAGACACTGTCGTTGCCGTCGCCGCCGTAGACAGTGTCGTTCTGATTGCCACCGAGCACCGTGTCGGTCCCATTACCGCCATCGACTGCGTCCTGACCAATGCCGCCGATCACCGAGTCATTACCGTTGCCGCCGAATACGGTGTCGTTGCCACCGGTGCCGTTGATTGTGTCGTTGCCGGTCAGGGCGAAGAATTCGTCGTCGCCACGAATCAAATCGGCGTCATTGCCGCCGTTGATGTCGTCGTTGCCTGCTCCTCCGTTGATCGTGTCGAGACCGGCGTTGCCGAACAGCTTGTCAGCACCGGCACCGCCATCGACGAAGTCGTTGCCCGATCCGGCATAAACCGAGTCATCGCCGTTACCGCCGAGGATCGAGTCGTTCTGTCCGTCACCGTTGATGACGTCGTTGCCGTCACCACCACGGACAGTGTCGTTGCCCTGCCCGCCGAGAATCGTATCGTTGCCGGCTCCGCTGAAGCCGGGCGTGTCACCATCGATCGAGTCGGCTCCATCTCCGCCGATGATTGAGTCGCTACCGGCTCCGCCGTCAATCGTGTCGAGTCCATTGCCACCGTCGACCGTGTCGTTGCCTTGGCCGGCGTCGATGTCGTCGTTGCCGTTGCCGCCGAGCAACGAATCATTGCCCGATCCGCCGCTGATCGTGTCGTTGCCGTCCCCGCCGTTGATCAGATCGACACCTGAACTGCCGACGATGTCGTCGTTGCCGTGACCGCCGAGCAGTGTTTCGTTGAGATTGATCGTGCCGTTGATGATGTCGTCGCCGTGCTTGCCATCGACGCTGATGCTCGGATTCTGAGTAAGCCGCACCGAGGTCAGCAGGCTCAGATCAATCGTGTTCGGCCCGTCGCCACCGGTCACGACGATCGACGAAACATTGCTCGCCAGAATCGTCGGCAGCGTCGAGACCGGAGTCCCATTCGCGAGCACCTGCACCAGATTTTGGTTGAGCGGGTTCGGCCGGAGCGTGATGTCATCGCTGCCATCCGAGCTGACGCTCAATTGTCCGTTGATGAAGAACGACGTCACCGACAGCAGTGAGCGATCTTCGAGTGTCTCCGCGGGTTCATTGCGAATCGTGGTTCCACGACGTCGAGCACTGACCGACGGAGAGATGGCATTTCGAATCGCTTCCAGCCAAGAAGTCCATTGCATGGTGACCGGTCCTTGGTCCTCTAAAGTCGCACAGTGCAGGCGAAGTGCCCGCACCACGCCGAACGCGCGGCATGGCTGTCATTCCCTATCGACGTGTCACAACCGGATTCCGCGACATTGTTCGCAAACCCCACAAACGAACCGCAGCTTTCCCAATTTATGCAAGCTGGGCAGCCTGCCTCGAAAAGTGCGTCGTGCGACTTTCGGCTGCTGATCTTGACCCGCGCCGGAAATCCCTCCTAAAAGCCCCGCCCCTTGGGCGCGACCTTCAGGAGCCAACCGTGACACTTGTGGATGCGTTGCGAATCGTCAATGCTCGCGCGCCGAATGCGACGCGGCGACGGTTCACGCTGGTGTGTGGTTTCACGCCGTTGCACTTGAAGACCTTTCTCGCCGCCCAATTGACCGAACGGACGGCTTCGGAACGAATTGATGTCGAAGTCGGAGTCTTCGGCGACGTGTCGGGCACGTTGCAAAAGCTTTTAAACAACCCATCGGATGGCGTGGCCGTCCCGTTGGAATGGAGCGACCTCGACGCGAGACTGAGTTGGCGGAGCAGTCACGGTTGGCGATCCGATTGCACGGCGGACATCCTGTCGTCGGTGTGTCTGCGATTACGACAATTGACTGAGTTGTTGACGGCGCTGGCTCAACGGACGTCGGTCGCGGTATCGCTGCCGACCTTGTCGCTGCCGCCGATGTTTCCGCCGCCGCGTGGCCAGTCGGCACCAGTGGCATTGGAGCTATGCAGCTTGGTCGCGGATTTTGCGGCAGAATTAGCGTCTTCGTCCGACGTGCGGCTCGTGGACTCCGAGCAACTCGAAGTGCTGTCGCCGCGTCACACGCGGCACGACGTGGTCGGTGATTTGCGAACGGGGTTTCCGTATCGCATCGAGCACAGCGTGACGCTCGCAAGTGCGTTGGCCGGTCTGTTGCGTCCCGCTGCCCCGCTGAAGGGACTGATCACGGATCTCGACAACACGCTGTGGTCGGGGATCGTGGGGGAGGATGGCGTTCAAGGAGTCTCGTGGGATTTGGACCACAAGACGCATGCGCATGCGATCTACCAAGAGATGCTGGCTTCGTTAAGCGAACTGGGTGTGCTCATCGGAGTCGCCAGCAAGAATGACCCGACGATCGCACAACAGGCTTTGCAGCGAGAAGACTTGGTTGTGCCGCGAGAGTCGCTGTTTCCCATCGAAGCGAATTGGGGAGCCAAGTCGGAGTCGGTCCGCCGCATTCTGCAAATCTGGAACGTCAGTGCGGAAAGCGTCCTGTTTCTCGATGACAGTCCGATCGAGCTGGCTGAAGTCGCCGCTGGTGTTCCCGGCATCCAATGTCGGAAATTCCCCGCCGGTGACGCCGAGACGATCGTGCGACTGGTCGGCGAGTTGCGGGATCTGTTTAGAAAAACGACCGCCACGCTCGAAGACAAACTGCGAGTCCGCAGTTTGCGCGACAGTGGAGCGGTGCCGCCAACAGCGACTGACCCCGAAGAATTTCTTCGACAAGCCGAGGCGGAAATCACGCTCGAATGGAACACGCCCGACGAACGCTGCTTCGAGCTGATCAACAAGACGAATCAATTCAATTTGAATGGCCGGCGGTTGGATGAATCCTCATGGCGACGACGATTGTCCGATCCGCAAGCGTTCCTGCTGGCTGTTCGATATGCCGACAAGTATTCCCCGCTGGGAAAGGTTTCGGTTCTCGCAGGGCGTTGGCGGGACGGGCGGCCGTGGGTCGATGTGTGGGTGCTGAGCTGCCGCGCGTTTTCTCGCCGGATCGAACATCAAGTCTTGCAAGCCTGCTTTGAGCGGCTCGGCTGCGACCGAGTCTTGCTCGACTATCAGCCGACCGACCGCAACGCTCCGATCGGCGAACTGCTCGCAGGGCTAGCCGAGTTGGAACCGAACCAACCGATCAGTTTGACTCGCTCAGTATTCAATTCCCGTTGTCCTTTCTTGTACGCAAAGGTGCTGTCGCATGACTCCCCCAACGAAAATCACATTGCTGCTTGAAGACTGTTTGGCAATGGTCTTTCCCGATGTCCCGCGGAAGCAACTTTGCCACGCGTCGATCAACTCGCTGGCTGAATGGGATTCGCTGGCCACGCTAACGCTTGTCAGCGTGATTGAAGAGACGTTCAAGCGACAGATTCCCCTTGATGACCTGGAAGAGTTTCTGTCGTTTGAACTCATTCTGGCCTACCTGTCACGCCCCGCCTTGCGCGCGGCGGCTTAAAACAGGGAAAACGCGCCATCGGTGCAAAGTTCGACGAGCGCCATTTCAGGTGTGAGCAGGAATGCGCAATCGGAGTCGCCGAAGGCTTCGGACGTGAAGAGAGACAGCCGACGAAAACCGTTCGCCTCAAGTTGCTCGATGGTCTCGCGAACGTTCGTTGTGCTGTAGCAGACGTGGTAGTAGTACTGGCGGCGTTTGAGAAAGCTGCTGACCGGCGAGTCCTCCGCCAGTCCCTGCACCAACTCAATGAACACGCCAGGGACGGTCTCGACGAAACAGACGCGGACCTTCTGGCTGGCGATATCGACGATTTTTGAGACACGCGAAAAACCCATCGCCTGGGTGTACGGTCGCAGAGCGACTTCAATCGACGGCACGGCACAGCCGACATGGTGAAGCTTCAAAAGGGACATCGCCTCGCCGATCTGTGAATGCGGCATCAACGTCGGATGCCATAGACGCCAAACAGTCCAGCCTCAGAGCCGTCGGCTTGTTGCTCGTGTGCGACCTCGAATCCGACATCGTTGAGCAACGCCAGGATTTGATCGAGCATGTCACCAGTTTGGTCATGTACTTCCATGACGACTTGCTGAATGCGAGACCAATGCGTCGCGGAGATGCCGCTCAGGATTTCCAACTCGCAGCGCTCCGCATCGATCTTGAGCAGGTCCACTCGGTCGATCTGATGTTCGTTGATGACCGATGACAGAGTCCGCATCGGGCAGGCGATGTGAATCGGCTGGCCCAG